>NZ_DGRD01000043.1:0-36543 GCF_002390965.1 Corynebacterium sp. UBA4397 | reverse complement strand
CCATGGCTGTGATTATTTCACGTCGCTCTTCCTACTGCCCCAACTTTGCAACAGCACCTTCTTTTCGACTCAACCCCCAGAGTATCCAGTGCGTCACGCTGGACAGTGAGATCTTGCTCTTCCGGGATACACGTGCGTAGCCGACCAGTATGTTAGACGTGCAGTCTAGTGTTCCATATAACGTCCCTTCACCGGTCAAATCACCGGACGGGTCTTGCGGGGCGGTGGCGGGGCTGACACTTTACAATGATGCAGGTCGGGAACGGGCCTGTCCGGTGGTGGACCCGCTTACAGACAGGCTCTGTGTGGCTTCCATTGGCAAGCTGAGCCCAGTAGCCACTGGGCTCAGTCCACCCTTACCGTACGATTTTTTCCGTTTTCTGCGGCGACCCCAAAACGATCTCGGCCACCCCATCAAAGGCGTCGCCGAGCGTGCCAGCGTCGGCTGGGTCACCGACGATCACCTTGGTGGCCTCGTTGAAGAGCGAAGCCTGCTCTGGGGCACGCACCAGAGCCCTGGTCTCGTAACCAGCTCGCAATGACTCTGTAACGGTGTAGCGGCCGATGCTGCCGCTGGCTCGGATGACGAGCACCGTGGACATGTTCTGGCTCATGCTTGTCCTTTTAGTTGTTGGTTTTTGCCTGTTCGCGGATCTTGTCGAGGGCATTATTAAACCCGTCGGCGCAACCGCTGGCTCCGGCGATGACGTCGATTTCGAGGTCGGCGATGGGCTTTCCTTCCACCTCGTCTGGCACTGCGGCGGCGAACTGTTCCTGGTAGCCGCGTGAGGTGTCGTTGTTCTCTGGCATCAGCCCGGACTCAATGTTTGTGATCACGCCGCCTTCTAGCGTGATTGTGAAGTCCATGTACGATGGTGCGCCGCCGTAGACGCCCCGGGCGGTGTAGGTGCTGTCCTGGTAGGAGGCGCTTATGCTGTGGTCTTGCGGTGAAGGGCTGATTGGAGGTCTGGATGAGGGCGGCTGTAAGTCATTGTTGCTGCTGCACGCGGCCAAGGATGCGAGCCCGGTAAGGGATGCGGCCGCGCCGACAGCGGCACGGGTGTGGAAGTGAGGTTTCATGTCATCGGTTCTCCTTGTGTCTGGGATGGTGATCTGACGGCTCAGAGGAATAGCTCGCCGCTGAAGTCCTTGGACCACTGGACGCGGCCGTCGGCGAGCATCCGCACCCACGAGAACTTGAACCCGGCCAACTGGGCTGGTTCGGCGACGAACAAGGCCGTGGCGAGTCCGTCGGCAGTCGCGGCGTCTTGGGAGAGAACCCATGTGGCTACCACGTCAGACACGGGTCTGCCGGTTCGCCCATCGACGACGTGGTGTAGCCCCTCGCCCCAGGACCGCCGGGTCGTCGCCGAGGAACATAGTGCCGCGTCCTGGAGCGGAACCGTGCCGATCACACGGTCGTCGTGGGTGGGATGCTCCAAACCCACGACCACGGGTTCGGTGCCGGCATAACGCAGGTCACCGCTGCCGTCGATGAGAAACCTCTCGACCCCGGCACCCTGCAGGGTCTGGGTGATGAGGTCGACAAGGTGGCCTTTCCCGGCTGCGCCGACATCGATCACCACCGGCCGCTCCGTGACAAGCACGGTGCCGTCGCGGTAGCTGTCACGGGTCCAGGCGTCAGGCACGCGCGCGTTGAGGCCGGCCCGGTCCGGGGTGAGTGAGTAGCTTGCGTCGTATCCGAGCAGTTCCAGGTCCCGCCCGATCAACGGGTCGACCGCCCCGCTGGTGGCATCGACAAGCCGGTCGTACAGCTCGAGCAGGCACCGGTCGCGGGCAGGGAACTCGAACCGTCCCCCGCCGGCCGCGTGCGCGATCTCGGTCACCAGTGAATCGGTGCGGAACCGCGACCAGACCCGGTCGAGGTCCTCACACAGTGCGGCGATGTCAGCGCGCACGTCCTCGGGCAGCGGATGTGCGGTGCGGATTTGCCACCCGGTGCCGATCGCGGTGAACCGGTGCACGGCCCCGGCATCCGCGGCGCTGCCCGGTGATGCCGGTGCGTGTGACATGCTGCCGGTCGTTCAGGCCTCGGGGATGTTGCGGCCGAACGATTCGACGGTGATCGAATCCGGGTCCGGGCCGCTGCGCACACCCGTGTCCAGAGCATCGATCCGTGCCAACTCATCCGTGGTGAGTTCGAAGCCGAACACGTCGAAATTCGCCGCGATCCGTTCAGGCTTGACCGACTTCGGGATCGCCGAGCGACCCTGCTGCAGGTGCCAGCGCAGCATCACCTGCGCTGGGGTCCTCCCGTGCTGTTCGGCAATCTCACCGATCACCGAGTCGTTGAAAGTTGACCGACTGAAATCACCGTAATAACTGGTGATCCCGCCCATCGGCGACCACGCCTGCGTGAGGATGCCGTGTTCTCGGTCGGCCTGCTGCACATTCGGCTGGGAGAAGTACGGATGCACCTCGACCTGGTTTACCGCAGGCACCACGTCGGTCTCGGCCAGCAGACGTTCGAGCACATCGGGCATGAAGTTGCTGACACCGAGCGCGCGGACCTTCCCATCCGCCAACAGCTTCTCCAGCGCCTTGTACGCGCCAATGGTCTTGTCGAAGTCAGAAGTCAGCGGCTGGTGCAGCAGCAGCAGGTCGATCTGGTCGACATCAAGCTTCCCCGCGGACTTGTCAAACCCATGCAGGGCCGCATCATAGCCATAGTCGCTGATCCACAGCTTCGTTTCAATGAAGACCTCCGACCGGTCCAGGCCCGAGGTGCGGATGCCCTCGCCGACCTCGCGCTCGTTGCCATACGCAGCGGCAGTGTCGATCAGCCGGTAACCGACCCGCAACGCCTCTGCGACGGAAGAGGTGGTCTGCTCCGGCGGGGTCTGAAAGACGCCGAAACCGAGTGCCGGGATTTCCACGCCATTATTTAAGGTGATGTTTTCGCTCATGCCCTCCACGCTAGGCTCGCGGCAAACAGAAAGGGAGGAACTGTCAGTTCACCTTTGAGCCCCGAAATCACGAAGCGCTGCGGGCCCTCGACCGTCAGCCGGCGGCATAATTCGCGTTGTCGCTGGCGGCAAGATTACCGAGCAGTTGGAGCCGTTCGGCGGAAGGGGTGGCGGGTTCGGCGGTGTAGGCGAACAAGAATCTGTCCGGATCCGCGGGTACGTCCAGGGTCTCCTGGTGCAATTCGAGGTCTCCGACGAGGGGGTGGTGGAGGCGTTTGATACCTGCACCGGGAAAACACGGGCGGGGCCCGCCCCACCGGGTGCGGAACTCATCGCTGCGGGTGGCTAATTCGCCGATCAGGTTGGTGAGCATCCTGTCGTGAGGGAAGTGCCTGGCGTAACTACGCAAGGCGCAGACGATTTCGTCGGCGACACGGTCCCAGTCGGGAAAAAACACTTCGGCGTCGGGATCGAAGAAGACAAACCGGGCCGTGTTCGACTCAGTTGCGGCGTCCTCAATGATGGGCGCATACAATGCGTGCCCGAGAGGATTCGCGGCGATGATGGTCGTCCGTCGGTCGCAGATCCATGCCGGAGACTCGGTGATCGAGTCGAGAAACCGGCACAGGCTTGGCCGCACGCCCTGTTGCGGGCCGCGTTCACGTCGACGCGGACGTGGAGAATCAGCCACGCGGGCAAGGTCATGCAGATACGCGGTTTCAGCCCCATCAAGCTTCAGAGTCGCGGCGAGGGCATCCAGAACTTCTGTAGAGACGCCGGCAAGGTCGCCTCGCTCCATTCTGGCGTAATACTTGACGCTGACGCGGGTGAGCATCGCGACTTCTTCGCGACGCAGCCCGGGCACCCGGCGGCGACCGCCGCCGATGAATCCGACCTGTTCAGGAGTGATTCGGTCTCGACGCTCGCGCAGGAACTGGGTGATTTCCGATCGACGATCCATATGGTTCAGACTAGGGGAACCTGACTCAGTGAGGGAGGTACCGGCAGTGCGTGAATGGGCTATCGCACTGCCCCGTTCAGTTTAGCGGCGGGCATGGTCGTTGCTGAGAAGTTCGTCGGGGAATGCGACGCTAGCCAACAGCTTGAGGCGTTCCTCGGTGGATGAGCCCGGTGCCGCGGTGAATGCAAACATGAACCAATCGGGGTTTGCTGGGAACTCCATCGCCTGGTAGTTCAGTTCCAGGTCTCCGACGATGGGATGGTGGATGCGCTTGAGTCCGGCACGGTGATGACGCACATCGTGCTTTGACCACCGGTCACGGAACGCGTCACTGCGGGTGACGAGTTCGCCAATGAGATCGGTCAGCCTCTTATCGCGTGGGTTCTGCCCCGCGTAGGTGCGCAGAGTCGCCACGATGCCATCAGCGTTACGTTCCCAGTCCGGGAAGAAGACCCGTGAAGCAGGACTAAGGAAGGTGAATCGTGCCGTGTTGCCTCGATTGGCAGGATCCTCCAGCATCGAAGCATACAGAGCACGACCCAAAGGGTTCGCTGCGACGAAATCAAGACGCCTGTCCCGAACCCACATCGGGGCACCGGTGACAGCGTCAAGGAACTGCTGCAACGCCGGTGTCACCGTGTGCTCACCCGACGTGCTCCGTCGACGCCGCGGAGGTGTCGGCCCTGCGGCCTGGGCGAGGTCTGCCAAATGGTCGGCCTCCGCCTCATCGAGTTGCAGAGCACGGGCGAGGGCGTCAAGGACCTCCAGGGACACCCCCCGTAAGTTCCCACGTTCCATCCGTGCGTAGTATTCCACGCTGACACCCGTGAGCAACGCCAGCTCTTCCCGACGCAACCCCGGCACCCGACGACGGCCACCACCGATGATGCCGGCTTGCTCCGGGCTGATCCGATCTCTACGCGAGCGCAGGAAGTCACTGACCTCTTTTCTATGATCCATGCTTTCAAGGATAATCTCGGGCAGCGAAGTGCGGGAGAAACTGCCAGGGCACCCCTCGGCACTACAGGCCGCCACTTTGTCTGGTCGGCGCTGCCAAGGACAACGTGGCAGTACGTAGATAGACGGTGCCTTCCATTTTCAGTCAAGGCGATCTTACGGTGACTCCAGTTAATTGATGCACTAAATTGGGAGGAAAGATCATGTCTACGTGGCCTATCACAGGAGCTTCCAGCGGCCTCGGAGCTGCACTCGCCCGAGCTGTTGTTGACCGCGGCGACAACGTCGTGGTCACAGCACGCAATATCACCGCAATAAAACACCTCGCTGATACACATCCAGATACTGTGCTTGCGGCGCCTCTGGATGCCACTGATCACGACCAGGTGGTCGCCGTGATGAAGGCAGTAGCCAGTCAGTTCGGGAGTGTCGACGTCCTGGTCAACAACGCCGGACACGGGTACCGGGCGGCGGTGGAAGAAGCAATGAGCGATGATGTCGAGGAGCTGTTCGCCACGAACTTCTTTGGGCCTATTGACCTGATTCAGCAGGTTCTGCCGCATATGCGCGAGCGCCGCTCCGGCACAATCATCAATGTTTCCTCGATCGGGGCCGTCGTCTCCAACCCCGGCTCGGGCCACTATACTGCGACGAAAGTCGCGCTTGAAGGTCTCTCAGATGCGTTGAACCGCGAGGTCGCGTATTGGGTATTCGTGTGATGATCGTCGAGCCCGGGGCATTCCGTACCAATTTCGCCGGCCGTTCTCTGGCACAGTCCCGCACGGTCATTGAGGACTACTCCGAGACCGCAGGCAAGCGTCGGAAAGAAAATGATCACTCCCACGGCACCCAGTCTGGCGATCCCGCGCGGGCAGCCGAGGCCATCATCAGCACCGTCAACCGGAAGGAACTACCGTTTCGGATGCTACTGGGTCCTGATGCCGTCCGTGCCGCGCGCCAAGAGCTCAAGGAGCGGCTCGTCGAGCTCGAGACATTTGCTGGCGTGTCTGTAACTACCGATTTTCCGGCGATGGAATCTTGACCATGTGCAGGGTAGTGCAGCAGCACTACGGCCTTGCTGGCGTCAATCCCTGACGCAGTCGCAGCAACATCGCCTTTGTGCTTGCTTGGACCCGCCCCCGCGTCAGTAACGTCCTGCTTGTTCTGCTGACCACGTCGGCTGAGCTGAACCACTTGTCAGGGCCGAGGACGATTCACATTATGCCTTCATCTTCGGGTCAGAACAGATGGCGGTGGTCCATGAGTGAGAGGCCGGGTTCGTCTGCAGTTTTCTGATCCAACCGTGCTAACCGTCCAGAAGGTTTGGTTATGAGGTTGTTGAAGTTGCTGTAAATGTTCAATTGATGCGTACCCGTCGCCGACTGGCAAACTCACCTGGCACAATGAGAACGAGAGCCGCCACTACGGAGAGGGCGAGCATCACGGTTCCACCAATGAACGCGTCGACTATTTGGTCTTCAAGGGTGACTGCGCTGGCTGCTACTGAGGTCAGGATAGCGACACCTAGAGTGCTGCCTAGTTGATGGGCTGTATTGACCAGACCCGAGGCAGCGCCAGCATCTTCTGTTCGTGCGTCTGCGATCCCGGCCGCGGTTAGTGGGCCGAAGGCGATGCCCTGCCCGATGCCGAGGAGAATCAACGGCCCGGCAGCGCCGATCAGGAAGGACGTGTCGGCACTGATCTGTGTCATCCATCCCAGCCCGACAGTAGTGACGATCAGGCCGGCAGTCACGAGCGCGGCGTTGCCGAAGCGAGCGGTCAACCGCGCGACGGTGAGTGAAACGGCGAACTGGACCAGGCTCATCGGCAGGAATCCGAGGCCCGCTTGTAGTGGTGTCCATCCGTAGACACCCTGGAAGTACTGGGTGCCGAAGAAGTAGAACGCGATCATGGTGCCTGCGAAGAGCAGCCGGGCGATCGCTGCCCCGGAACGTTGAGCGCTGGCAAACAGGCGCAGCGGCATGATCGGTTCCTTCGCCCGCCACTCGGTGAGGGCGAATAGCGCCAGCACCAGGAGGCCGGCCATCATCGGCATCCATACCTGGGGAACGGTCCACCCGCCGTCACCGACGTTGATGATCCCGTACACGAGTGCACCCATGCCCACGGTGGAGGTGGCCGCGCCGACCACGTCGAATCGGCCCTTGACGGTCGCAAAGGCCGGTAACCGGAGCAGTGCAGCGATGATCAGGAGCACGGCCAGCGGCACATTGATAAAGAATCCGGCCCGCCACGAGACCCACGAAGCCAAGGCTCCCCCGATGACCATGCCCAGGCTGGCACCGAGGCCCGCAGTGGTCCCGTATGCAGCTACAGCACGTGTACGTGCCGGGCCGGCGGGGAAAATAGCGGTAATCAGGGACAGGGATGACGGCGTGACGACTGCAGCACCGACGCCTTGGAGGGCGCGCGCTGCAATGAGCCATGTCTCAGTCTGCGCCGCTCCGACCAGGAAGGACGCGACACCAAAGAGGATCAGGCCGCTCACGAACACGCGACGGCGACCGAGCAAGTCACCCACCCGCGCCCCCAGAGGTAGCAGACCGCCGAAGATGAGTGTGAAGGCATTCTGCGCCCACGCCATGCCGCTGGTTGACAGGTTCAGCTCAGCTCGAATCTGCGGCAATCCGGTGAAAATGATCGAGTTGTTGAGAACGATCATGAAGTAGCTGACGAGAATGATCCCGAGGATCATGTCCGAATGACGCGGACGCTCCACAGTCGGTGCGGAGCCGCTATCGGACGGGGAGGCCGGCTTTCGGCGCGCATCCGCTGGTTCGAGGGCAGGTTCAGGTTCTGGCATAGCGTAAGTCAACGCCTGCGTCGCGTAAGGAAAAAGGGCGGGGCAATATGCGTACTGGCAGTACACCCCAATTTCGAATTGATGAGTCTAGCCTCAGCAGCAGGCCGCCCGTCCCTGGATGCCTCCAGTTACACACGTTCCCCGATCGCACTATTTCGAAGGAGAAGACTTGTCCGACAACACACAGACACCAGAGGTGCTCATCATCGGCGCAACCGGCACGATCGGCCGCCACTGCGTCACCGCGGCGAAAGACGCAGGGCTACGTCCCCGAGCTCTCGTCCGCGACATCACCAAGGCTGAAGAGATGTTCCCCGGTGTCGACCTTGTTCGCGCCGATCTCGAGGACCCGGAGTCGCTGGCTACCGCACTGCAGAACGTAGCGCTCATCGTGATGACACACGGGGCACCCGGAGATCCCGAGGCCGGGGAACACATCGACTACGGCGGTATGCGCAACGTTCTGACCGCACTTGGTGGGCAGAATCCACGCATCGCACTGATGTCATCGGTATACGCGACCCGGACTGACGTTGCTGGCGCAAACCCCTGGAAGCGTCGTGCCGAGCGGCTTCTGCGGGCCAGCGGTCTCGAGTACACGATTGTGCGCCCGGGGTGGTTCGACAAAGCCGGTTCTAACGAGCGACAGCTCGTTCTCGAACAGGGAGGAACTCTTGATGGCGGCATCGCTCGGTCGCAGATCGCCGAGGTCCTGATCCACAGTCTCGTCACCGACAGCGCACGAGGCAAGACCTTCGAGCTCATTGCACGCGAAGGTCAGCAGCAGACGAACTGGGACGAACTGTTCGCTCCACTTCAAGCCGACCAGTCTGGTGACCTCGACGGCGCCCTCGACCCGCAGAACCTGCTGGTCGAGAACGAACCGCAGACGATTCAGACCGATCTGAATGCGATCCGCAGCACCCAGCCCTGATCACCCCGGTACCAGCCCTCAACACCGTCTTACGCTCGGGAAGCTGACTGCCCGGGCGTGGGAATGGAAGGATGTCAGGCCGGCCGGTCTGGCGAAGACGCAAGTCCACTGGATCCCGAATGCTCGCGGCGGAGAAGCGTCCGCACGCTCCCGATACACCGAGCTGGAATGCGTGGCACCCGTTGGTCCGGACCACGTCGCCAGCGCGGGCAGAGCGTAAGGAACGTCCTCGAGGAGTGGCCGGGAAGGGAGGAACTGCCAGTGCCTGTCTCTCGAGATGGCCAAAACCTAGGATCGGAGGCGAGAGAGCTTGAGAGGAGACGAAAGATGGAAACTCGGACGCTTGGCCGCAACGGCCTGGAAGTCTCCATGATCGGGTTCGGATGCATGGGTCTGAGCCACGGTTACGGAAAACGCGTTGATGATGTGCACGGGATCGAGGTCATCCGCCGAGCCGTTGACCTCGGCGTGACATTTTTCGACACCGCGCAGATGTACGGGCCTTTTGTGAACGAAGAACTCGTCGGTAAGGCACTGCGCCCAGTGCGTGACCAGGTCACAATTGCGACGAAGTTCGGGTTCGACTTCGAAGGGGCCCGAGAGTCCGGGCTCAACAGCACCCCGGCCTACATCCGCAAGACTGTGGATGCCTCTCTGCAACGCCTTGGTGTGGAGAAGATTGACTTGCTCTACCAGCACCGCGTTGACCCGACCGTGCCGATCGAAGACGTCGCAGGAACCGTCAAGGAACTGATCGAAGCCGGAAAAGTCGGCCACTTCGGTCTCTCCGAGGCCGGTGTTTCCACGATCCGCCGCGCGCACTCCGTTCAGCCGGTCACCGCATTGCAAAGCGAGTATTCGCTGTGGTGGCGCGAGCCTGAGAAGGAAATCCTCAACACTCTCGACGAACTCGGCATCGGACTCGTGCCCTTCAGCCCGCTTGGCAAGGGATTACTCACCGGGGCCATCACCCACGCGACAATGTTTGGCCAGGCAGACGTGCGAGCCAGTTTGCCGCGCTACACCGATCAAGCACTACGGGACGGACAGCAAGTAGTGGACTTGCTAACAGCCATCGCTCACCGGAAGAACGCTACGCCCGCGCAGATCGCCTTGGCATGGCTATTGGCACAGCAACCGTGGATCGTCCCGATTCCCGGCACAACCAAGATCCACCGCCTCGAAGAGAACACTGCCGCAATATCCGTCGCGCTCAACGACAACGAGCGGGAGGAGCTCACGGCAGCATCGGCCCTCATCGACACGTCAGTTCCTCGCTACTCGAAGAAAATGCAGAGCTGGATCGACCGCTGACATTGCCGATCCCGTCAAACTCTAACCACAGGAAAATCGCGCACACTACCAAGGAGAAATAGACAAATGGACGAGACCACCGCCCGCGTCGCGGTCATCACCGGCGCATCCTCCGGCATCGGCGCAGCTACCGCGCGCGCACTCGCGGCAGACGGATATAAGGTCGCGCTGCTGGCCCGCCGTCTCGACCGCGTCGAGTCAATCGCCCACGAGTTAGGCAACGGGTCGATCGCGATCCAGGCCGACGTCACCGACCGCGACCAGCTCGCCGCCGCCGCGCACCGCGTCCAGGACGAGCTCGGCGGAGCCGACGTCCTAATCAACAACGCCGGCGTGATGCTGCTCGGACCGTTCTCTTCCGCTCGCCGCGACGACTACCGCACCATGGTCGAGGCGAACCTGCTCGGAGCAATCACCACCACCGAGGTCTTCCTCGACCAGCTCAAGAACGGCGGCGGCGACCTGATCAACATCTCCTCCGTCGCCGGCCGCACCGCCCGCGCGACCAACGGCGTCTACGCGGCCACCAAGTGGGGCATCAACGGCTGGTCGGAGTCGCTGCGGCAGGAGCTGCTGCCGGACGTGCGCGTGACGTTGATCGAGCCGGGAGTGGTCGATACAGACTTGCCCACTCACATCACGGACGAGGCAACCCGCGAAGCCGTGCAGAAGGGCTATGACACTGCCACGGTCAAGCCGGAGGAAGTCGCGGAGATAATCGCCTTCGTCCTCGCCCGGCCACGCCACCTCGTCATCAACGAGGTCCTGCTGCGTCCCGCAGATCAGCTCGGCTGACCGCGGTCGCCGGGATGCTGACGAGACCCGGCGGCCGGAGACATGAG
Organism: Corynebacterium sp. UBA4397; assembly: GCF_002390965.1. Lineage (NCBI taxonomy): Bacteria > Bacillati > Actinomycetota > Actinomycetes > Mycobacteriales > Corynebacteriaceae > Corynebacterium > Corynebacterium sp. UBA4397. The sequence continues at coordinate 25,784 of NZ_DGRD01000043.1, read as the reverse complement.
GGTAGGTTGACCATGCGTCTCCGACCCGCGCTTAACCGGTCCCCACGGTTTTCGTTTTGGGAAACGGAACGAAACCCAATGCGGTTCAAAAGAACCATTTCTTCCAGGTCTTAGATCAGCTAAGTCCGTAGCGGCAGTACCACCGCACCGCCCACAGGATGACCTCGCGAGGGAAAATGACGACCCGAGAAGGTACCCATGGCTGTGATTATTTCACGTCGCTCTTCCTACTGCCTCAACTTTGCAACAGCACCTCGGGTGGAAGCTTCCTCCGACCCCACGGCTGCCAGGTACTTTCAGCAAGAGCAGTAAAGAAATTGAGCTCAATATAAGGCCAGAGCGTTAGATTGATGCCAATTCCGGGGTAATACTGGGTTTACAATCCAAGAAGTTTACGTTTTGCAGCAGCAAATTCTTCTTCTGTCAGCACACCAGCCGATTTCAGTTCTGCAAGCTTCATCAACTCACCATTTAAATCATCCTTAGGCGAGCTGGAAGTGTTGTTTGCAAACTGCTGCTGTCCTTCATGCCTCAGAGTTTGCGCGTTCGCCCGTCGCTGAAGCTGAATACGGGCTTCTTCTGCAGTGGAGTTAATGATTTCTACTGCCTGTCGAAAATCTGGGATGTCAACAAGCTCAATGGATTCTAACTCCCCATTTGAGCGCTTAGCGTGAAGAGTGACAGTACCAATTCCTCGGGCTTTTTGCGCCATGGTCTGGCGTCCGTCCACATCGAAAATTTCGTGCGCCCGGATCTGCTGACGATCAGTCGACAACATTCCTTTTTCAATAACGAGATAGTCCGCCGTAAGTGAGTATCGTCCTGCACCCATGCGAGATATCGGCTTTCCTACAGCACTCCAGATCACTCCGGAACTACCAGCGTGATCGTGTTTCGAGATGACTCGCTCAGTAGCCTCACGAGCAAAGCCTTTGAAATCGAAACCACCACCCGAGGCAGATCGGGAATTATTGTCAGAATTACCAGGGAAAGTCATGGTGTTAGCCTACTGGATTAAATGTTCTAGTACTAACTTTTCTAGCGATATCCTCAAGCCTGAACTGTGTGATCCTGCTCTACGTTAATTCTTCCCTCGTGACTACCATAAGGGACCGACAGGCCCGGCCTAAGGCGTGGGCACGGGGACAGATCTCTTAATGACTCCCCACAGCAGCTAGATGGTGTTATCGGTGGCTTCTAGGCAGTGCATTAGGAACTTAAACCCTTACGCAGAGCCTCACCCGCTCGTTTCGGCGGTGTGGGTGTCGTGTGGCCTGGGGGGTAGGTACCGGTAGAGGGTGGTGCGGGCAATGCCTGTTTTCTCCACGATCTCACGCATCGATAACCCTTCATTGCGTAAGTGCTCGGCAAAGCGCAGCTTATCCGGATCAACCACACTGGGCCGGCCAACCCGTTTGCCTTTCGCTGTGGCCACAGCCCTGGCGTGGGCTGCCCGCTCAAGCGCATAGGTGCGTTCCATCTGCCCGAACAGGGACAAGATCACCACCGCCAATTGCGCCATCGGGTCATCCGGGTTGGAGGAATCCACCTTGATGGGATCGGCCAGGGTGCGTACCCCGACCCCGCGTTCGCGGAGATCATGAATGAGGTTGAGAGTATCCCGAACAGTGCGGCCCAACCGGTCCAGGGTGTGGACAACAATGACATCACCGTCACGGGCATGCTCGAGTGCCTTCTGGAGGCCGAGTCGGTTGGTGGTGGATCCGGATTTCTTATCGATATAGATATATCTATCCTCGATGCCTTCACGGCGTAAGGCGTCGATTTGTCGGTCCAGGTCTTGTTTCATTGTTGATACCCGGGCGTAGCCGATGTCCATGACAGGAATCGTACCAGAAGTATATTCAGCAGCAGATAATATGGTATGGGGTTGTGGGATAACTTCTGGAACAGGGTCGTCCTGGGACAACGTGTTTTCGGCTTAGTGCTACCAAGGGTGTTCCACTTCCTTGGAAGTGGGACACCCTGATCGGTACGTGGGCCGCCACTGGCCTGGGCCGGAAGCTGCCGGCAATAGCCCTCACCTTTAAATCACGTCGGGAACACCGCCAACTAGGCAGCCGCTTCCTTCCTGCGCAGTGAAGGCCTCAGCCTGAAAGTGCAGACGACCTCTGGCAACGACGCCACCCCATGTCGAAGTTAGTTCAGCAACAGGTGTATAGTTCAGCACATGCTGACTATTGCTTCTCGTCTAGACGTGATGAACCGGTTGGGTCGGGCCATGGCGGATCCGACTCGTTCCCGCATTCTCCTGGCGCTGCTGGAGGGGCCGGCCTACCCGGCCGCTCTCGCCCAGGATCTGGAACTGACGCGCTCGAACGTGTCGAACCATCTCGCCTGCCTGAGGGACTGCGGAATTGTTGTCGCCGAACCGCAGGGGCGACAGACCCGCTACGAGATCGTTGATGCTCATCTGGCGCAGGCGTTGAACGCGTTGCTGGATATCACCCTGGCCGTCGATGACAACGCCGAATGCATCGACGCCGGATGCGCCGTACCTGGGTGTGTCACTGGACAGGAGAGTGCGTAGTGGTAACCGGTCTACTGTCGGCGATTGGTCTGTTTATCGCCACCAATATCGACGACATCATCGTGCTCTCGCTGTTTTTTGCCCGCGGGGCGGGGCAAAAAGGGACCACGCTTCGGATTCTGGCTGGTCAGTACCTCGGCTTCATGGGCATCCTCGCGGCCGCAGTCCTGGTCACGCTGGGGGCAGGAGGATTCCTACCTGCTGAGGCGATCCCGTACTTCGGACTAATTCCCCTGGCCCTGGGACTATGGGCGGCCTGGCAGGCCTGGCGAAGCGATGATGACGACGATGATAATGCGGAGATCGCCGGGAAAAAGGTGGGTGTGCTGACCGTCGCCGGTGTGACGTTTGCCAACGGTGGCGACAATATCGGCGTCTACGTCCCGGTCTTCCTCAACGTGGACACTGGCGCCGTCATCATCTACTGCATCGTTTTCCTCGTCCTGGTGGCAGGCCTGGTCCTGCTGGCAAAGTTCGTGGCCACCCGCCCGCCCATCGCAGAAGTCCTTGAGCGCTGGGAGCACGTGCTGTTCCCGATCGTCCTGATCGGCCTGGGCATCTTCATCCTCGTCAGCGGCGGCGCCTTCGGCCTCTAATAAGCCCATCCCGAGCGCCCGGGTGGCCTATCCAGGTGTTACCATCGGCGTCGACTGAACCGCCATTCGAAGCCGCGGAAAAACCGCCAAACGAAGCTGCAAGTCACAGCCTCCACGCTTCTTCTTTCGTTTCTTGCCGCTTTTCTTGGATGGAGGGGGCGACTCTACGCGGAAAATATAGCTTGCCTCTTCTTCACACCAAGTTCCATCAGGTGCTGCATGCCCACTAAAATGAGTTTTCCCAAGGTAAACCTGCATAACCCGCCGACAGAAAGGGCAGGACACCTTACCTTCAGTTACGCGAACGATTGGTGGCTGCAATGTCCTTACCTATCCTCCCCACCCCTGGAATGCGTCTATCGGTCTTCCCCAGAAACGACCAGGTCGAAAAAGCGCTCAAAGAACGCCGTGAGCTTGGTGATGACTCGCTGCTTCACGCCATCCAGGGACTGATCCTGGTTCTTCGCAAACCGTGACAGCCGGGGCAGAATCTCCACGATTTCAGTACCAGAGGTGCGCAGCTGCCCGTCCCGGAGGGCCTGCTCAACGAACTTCTTCGCCGGCTCATCCCGGAGACGTTCACCCTCGATGATCTCATCGAGCTCGGCGTTCTTTCGCCCCTCGATGAACTGGCGCCAGGCCGTATCGACCTCAGCGTCCTTCTGCGCCGAGATGGACTCCACGAAGGCCTCCACCAGGTCCTTCTTGTTGCGCAGCGAGGGGGAGGCGTCCACCGCACGGCTGATCTCGGAACGCAGTTCCTTATCATCCCCGTCGCCTTTCTCCTGGCGGTACTTCTCCACCAGCATGAGGATGTAGTCGACGTTGATCTCGACCTGCTTGATCAGCTCAATCTCGAAGACGACGTCCTCGTCGATAGCCTCATGCTCGGCACGCTCCTGACTACGACGCTCCTGGTACAAATCCAGGTACAGGCTCTGGTAGTCCTGCATCATCCGGGGGTTAAGCGGGTTATCCGAGGTCTCCGGGTCCACGAACTTATCAAAGCTGGTCAGAATATTGTGCAGGCGCAGGATCCCGCTAAACAGCACGATGAAGTTCTTCGGCTGACAATGAGAATCTCACCATCATCACTGATGCCGTCGTGTGCGAACTCATTGTCGAAGAAGGGACGGTGCACGGAGTCATTCTTGATACCCCACAGGGACGCCAAGAACTCCGCGCCCCGGAGACCATCGTGTGCGCGGGCGCCATCAATTCACCCGAGATCCTCTTGCGCTCGGGCATTGGCCCCACGGAGGAGCTGCGTGAAGTGGGCGTGGAAGCGCGCCACCATCTGCCGGGCGTGGGCAAGAACCTCCACGATCACCTCCTCTCCCCCGTCATCTTCAGCACGGAGAAAGAGATTCCGGCACCTGCCTGTCTGCCGGCTGAGGTGCATGTCTTTAGCAAGTCTCGCCCGGAGTTGTCGGTGCCCGATACGCAGCCGCTCGATTTCTCCATACCGATGTATAACGAAGACATGACGGGACCTGCCAGTGGGTTTAGCCTGCTGGGCGGGATCGTGCGCCCTGCCTCCCGCGGCGAAATTAAGCTCACGGGTCCAGACCATAGTGATCCCATCTCCATCGATCTAGGCGCTTTGAGCGCACAGGCTGATGTCGATGCCTTGGTCTTCTCGGTCAAGCAATGCCGCGAGGTAGGCCGCCAAGAGGCAATGGAAAAGTGGGGTGCGCAGGAGATCTACCCGGGCCCGGACGTCTCCGATGATGACCTGGAAGACTACGTGCGTTCCACTGCCGTGACCTATCACCACCAGGTGGGTACCTGCAAGATGGGCATTGATGATCGCTCAGTGGTCGATCCACGCACCTTGCGCGTCTATGGGCTGCAGGGAGTACGCATTGCCGACGCCTCGATCATGCCCTTCGTACCCATCGGCAACACCAACGCGCCCTCCATTCTGATCGGAGAAAAGGCTGCGGCCGCGGTCTTGGCGCAGGATAGCGAGGTCCCCGAAGGTGCCTTCGTCTAGCAATGCACAATCCTCGAGCGATAGGCGCTCGGGGATTCTTTGTATTCGGCCTTGAAGATGCGCGAGAAGTGCGAGGGATCGTGCAGGCCAAAGCGTGAGCTGATGGTGGCGATGGATTCTTGAGCGTGGAGGGGATCTGCCAGCTCGGTGCGGATGCACTCGAGGCGGCGGGTGCGGATATAGGTGGACACTGATAGGCCCTCGGCGGCAAAGCGCGCATGGAGATGGCGCACGGAGACGAAGAGCGCTGCGGCAATGGTGTGTGGGGAGAGCTCATCATTGCCCAGGTGTTGCGTGATATAGGCCTGGGCCTGGGTGAAAAGGAGGTTCTCGGGGACGGGGTCTTGGGCTTGTAGCTCGGAGGACAAGACGGAGACGAGGACGTTGAGCGCTGAATGTACCAAGGCGGTGGCGTGGGGGCCGCGCAGAACGTCGATGTTATTGGCCAGCTGTTCAAAAAGCGGGACGGCGACCTTGCCCAGCCCGTGATTGCGGGAAATCGGCCGTGCGGTGATGCTTTTGACCTGGTGCGGGGACATGTTGAGAAGGCGTTCCGGGAAGTGGACCACCAGGGAGTGCTGCTGTCCCGGGTAGTCCAGGGTGTAGCTGCGTTGGGTGACGTAGAGCGCGAGGTCGCCGGGGAGAAGGTGGCACGTTCGTCCGTCTTGGGTCAGGCTGGAGCTTCCTTCGAGCTGCAGGCTGAGCTTGCAAAAGCTGGTGTCAGCGGTGGAGATATAGGAGGCCGGGCGGGAGACGGAATGGGCGGCGGTGTGCATGTCGAACAGGGAGATGTCCCCGACCGCGGTGCTTAAGAGCTCCGCCCAGAAAGGCTGCGCTGGGGCGGTGGCCGCAGCGACGTCGAGTTTGCCAAAGGAGCGGCACGCAGTGGTGCGCCAGGCGGCCAGATCGAAGCGGCGTATGGCAGTGTTAGGCATATAAGAACTATAACGTGAGCTATGGCACAGTAGTAGTCAATGTGTGTGCACGCTTAGTCAAGAAGTGCAAAGTGTCCCAGATAACATTGAAGGGGTGCGGCGACACTGTTGGCACCCATGGCATCATAACCGGCACGCCGCTTTGCTAGTTTCAACTCCGCTACTGACTAGTTCACGCATCCATTCGAGCAGCCTCAAGGAAGAAGGAACAGAAAATGACTCACAACCCCTACACCACCTACGCCGATCTCCTCGCCGCAATCACCGCAGATTCTGGCACGGAGATCATCAACCCCGCCACGGATGAGGTGGTGGGCACGTACCGCCAGGCCACGGTTGAGGATCTCAACGAGGCTGTGACCACGGCGCGTGCCGCCCAGCGCGAGTTTGCTGGGCTCAGTGACGCGGAGCGCTCCCAGCTACTCCTGCAGGCCGCGGATGCCATCGAGGCCTCCGGCGAGGCTCTCGTTGAGCTTCTCTCCCGCGAGCAGGGCAAGCCGCTCAATGGGCCCAATGCCCGCTTCGAGGTGGGCGCGTGTGCGGCGTGGCTACGCGCCACCGCCTCCTTCGATTCTCCTGATTACACGGCGGTCGACGATGACATCACGGCCACCGTGTCCTATCGCCCGCTCGGCGTCGTGGGCGCAATTGGTCCGTGGAACTGGCCCATGATGATCACGGTGTGGCAGATCGCACCGGCCCTGCGCATGGGCAATGCCGTGGTGATTAAGCCCTCGGAGTACACTCCCCTTTCCGTGTTGGCGCTGGTCAAGGTCATTAACACGGTGCTTCCAGAGGATCTCGTGCAGGTCGTGGCCGGTGGCGGCGAGGTGGGGGCTGCGTTGAGTACGCACGGGGGCATCGACAAGCTCATGTTCACCGGTTCCACGGCGACGGGCAAGAAGATTGTGGAGGCCTCCGCCCAGGGTCTCACGCGCCTGACCCTGGAGCTGGGTGGCAATGATGCAGGTATCGTCCTCGAGGACGCCGATCCTGCTGCTATCGCCGGCGATCTCTTCTGGGGTGCGTTCATCAACACCGGCCAGACCTGCGCGGCGATGAAACGCCTCTATGTTCCCGCCGCGCTTTACGATGACGTCTGTGCCGCCCTCGTCGCCGTAGCCCAGGCCTCCCCCATGGGCGTGGGACTCGAGGAAGAAAACGTGCTCGGGCCGCTGCAGAATAAACAGCAGTTTGAGATCGTCGACCGCCTAGTCAAGGAGGCCACTGCGGCCGGTGCGCGCGTGCTTGTCGGCGCGGACCCGGACTACGGCGCGCCGGGCAACTTCTACCCCACCACCCTCGTTGCCGATATTGACCCGGACAACCCGCTCGTAGTTGAGGAGCAATTCGGCCCCGCGCTTCCGATTATCAAGTACGAGGATCTGGATTGGGCCATCGAGGAGGCCAATAAGCTCGATGTGGGTCTAGGCTCCTCGGTCTGGTCCTCCGATCGCGCGAAGGCCCGCGAGGTTGCCGCCCGCCTAGAGGCAGGCACCACCTGGATCAATAGCCACGGTGCAGTGGATCCGCGCGTGCCTTTCGGCGGGATCAAGTCCTCCGGCTACGGCGTCGAGTTTGGCACCGAGGGCCTCAAGGGGCTGGCCTACCCGCACATCATCAACGGCTAAGCAGGTCCAGGATGTCATCGGCGTGGTAACCCAAGACACCCCGCTTGTTAAGGACTGTGGTCCGTAGCAACCCCGCTTGCTGTAGTCTTTCGAGAGCCTTGCGTGCGTTACCTGGGGTCACGCCGTAGAGGCGTTGAACCGCCTTGGTAGTGAGGATGGGGTGTGCTAGGAGGCCGCGCAACAGCTTGGACTCGATCGAATCAGAACGCAGCGCCCGCTGCTTGCCATCGGAGCGCCGTGATTCTTCTACTCTGCGGATCCAGTCTGATTGAATTTCTTCCAGCTGCTTCGCAATGAGCGAGGCCTGCGAGACTGCTTCGGAGGCGGCGTCGAGAAAGACCTCCAGCCAGCCGCTGAGATTTCCTTCCCTAAACGCTGAAAGACCGTCGACGTACTTATGAGACCACGTACCGAGAACCAAGCTAATGGGAAGGATCGTTTGTTGGGTTAGTCCACGGCGGAGCAGTACCCCGTGAATGAGTGCCCTCCCCACTCGGCCGTTACCGTCGGCAAAGGGGTGGATTGTCTCGAATTGCACGTGAGCTATCGCGGCTTGAATAAGGGCACCGTGCTGTGCGCTGTCAAGGTAAGCGCAGAGATCCTCGACTAGTTCGCGCACCTGGCCCGGCGGTGGGGGTATGAAGTCGGCTCCGATGGGTGTGCGGTTGCTGCCTCCGATCCAGTTCTGCATCTCCCTTAGACCGCGCGGAATGCTGGGGTTATCCCCCAGCAGCTCGGATTGAAATCTCTCCAGCAGCTCTACGGTGATAGTCGGTTCGTTGGTGAAAGATTCCTCTATGGATCTTAAGACCTTGAGGTTTCTGGCAACTGCCTCCGCACTTTCCTTGAAGCCTCGCACGTCCTCGTCCTGGGCGAGTTCAGCGAGGACCACCTTGTCTACTTGTGGTGCGATTCCCTCGATTCGGGAAGATGATATGGCCTCAGAACGCATGAGTAGCCGAGCGATCGACTCTAGTTGCCCGGAGGAATCGTTCCTGCTGAGTGCAAGTATCTCGCGTTCCACCTCGGCAGCTTGCTTTGCCAACGCGGGAGGAATGACCCAAGCGCTGCCACTGAGCAGGTCTGGAACGAAAGCTCGGTACTCGCCGCCCTGCTTATCGCGGCGAGAAATGCCGGATCCTGACTCGGGGATCCATCGTTGTGTGACGTATTGCGGCATTTAACACCTTTCCAGTCTCGCCAAGCCGATTGGTGGTCGGATAACTCTTATCTAACCACTCACTGAGGTATTGCGGTCGGATAACCCTTAGATCTTCTAGATTGCGGTGTCGCGAGGAGCTAGCGAGCCCATGTCAAAGCCCACGGCCGGTCAAGCCTATTGGAACGCCCATTCGGAGAACTAAGCTGCCAAGTTGAGGTGGACTGGTATATTCTCCGGGAACAAACCCAGGGTCGGTATTGCATTTGCCGACGTGATTTGCCGAGACAAATAGTATCTCTCCCTGTTCTGCTTCCACCGAAAGGCTTACATGCATAGCATCATTGTTGGCCCGGGCGCCTCGACCGTCAGCTGCCCTATCTGTGGGTATGAAGTTGAGATCTTTAGGAAAGAAGGCCGTCTCGCACAGCATAAATCAAAAGGCCGGAGCATTTATGATTGCTCTGCTGCTCGGCTAAAGTTCTCTTTCCAGGGGCTAAACGAGGCTTCCGCAAAGAAGAAGAAGCGTCAAGATGCGGCGAAAAAAGCTAAGGCGAAGTCTTCAAAGTCCGCGAAAGCTAAGGCCTCAAGGCGGGGCATGGACAAAGACGAACAGGCCGCCAGCCGTTACATGCGCCGAGTCGGAAGAGTTGCCACCCGCCAATCTCGCTACATGGAGCGGGATTTTGCAGTTTGGGCAGAGGGCTCCTGGGGAGACACGAACTCTACCGATACTGGCGGCCGTAACTCAGTCCACGCGGCTCATGGGGGGCGAGTCCAGTCGAATAGATCGCGCTATTAGGTGACGCCGACTGCGTTCTTTCGCTGGAGATGTACTGCAGATCTAGTCACCTTCTGCGTGATTCCAGCTGGGGATCATGAGTGGTGTTCCAAATGCTAGGTTTGCGACGATTCTGGATTCCAAGCCGAATACGGTGCGGGCGAGGTCCTCGGTTATCACCGTCCGGGTTCGCCGGCGGAGACTAATTGCCCATCCTACATCGCGATGGTGCTGGTCATGACCTTGTTGCAGAGGGGTAACAGCTGATATTGGGTCAGTGGCTCAGGGAAGAATCTGACAACGACGCTCCTTACGCTGCTGTGTCTTTTTGTAGCAAGCGAGTGTATCGAGCTTTCCCATTTCCCAGGTGTGTACCAAGCCGCGTGCGCAACAACTACCTTTGTAGAAGGTCTATATGCGCCCGCGGCGCCAAGCCCATAGTGATAATCCAATGCCCGCAACAGCGGTTACGGCCCACAGGATCTGACCTTTCCACAATGACTCAAAGGGATCTTCAGGAAGTTCAGATAAGGGGACGTACGGACTCGGGCCGCTGTCTATACCCAGGGGTGCCACCGGAAGAAATGAATAGACGGTGAGTGCCACAGCGAAGGTGGTGATGGGAAATACTACCCAGAACCAGGGAAATCCGTGACTTTGTTGCTTGCTTCGCCGGGGAAGGACCGCCCCGGCGACACCGAGGACGATAAGCGCCGTGAGCACCAAGAGCCATGTCATGGAACAATAGTGCCATATTCTCCAGTCCTAATGTGCGGTTCATTCTCGGCTGCGGCACTGGCCATCAGGGGCATCTCCCCGCTATATTATTGACAATGACTGTCAATAAGAAAGTTCCGGTTACAGTTCTCAACGGGTTTTTGGGATCCGGCAAGACCACGCTATTGCGTAGCCTCCTCATTCAGGCAGCGAAGAGCGAACCGCCGCTGAGGTTGGCGGCAATCGTCAACGATATGAGCAGCCTCGACGTAGACGGCCTTATCGTTGAAGGCGCGGAGGTGGTGAGTGAGAGCGAGGGAAACTTCATCAGTATCAGTGGTGGAAGCATCCACGGCCCAGAGATGCTACCTGCATTAATCACGGCCTGTGACACGCTCATCGAGCGCGCGCAACCCGAGCACATCCTCATTGAAACCTCAGGTAGTACGCGGCCTTGGCCGCTCATCAAGGCGCTAGAAGCCCACCCCGGTCTGCAACTCCGGGGGTTTCTTTCGCTTGTCGACGCCGGTTCATTGCGCAGCGACTTCTCAGGGGGAAAGGCAATCTTTCCTGCGGTTTCCCGCCAATTGGAGACGGGCGAACAGGGCATCGAGATGCTCATTGCGCAGCAGCTGATGTTTGCTTCAGAAATCTACCTCACCAAGGTGGATAAGCTGCGCCCTGGGCAGGCTAGGGAAATAGCGGAAGCTATCTCGCCGATCAATCCCTTCGTGGGAATCACCGCGCTGCACTTTGGCAACATTCACCTCGGACAAGTCCTGGATTATCCGGCCTATGATTTTCACCGAGTAGAGCTCCTCGGCAGCGAATTAGAAGAACGGGATCGAAGATTCCCGGAGCAGGCAAACATAGTTTCCGCGGTAATCAATGATCCCCGCCCCTTTCACCCGCAGCGGCTGTGGGAAGCGTTTAATACCGCACTCCCCCAGGCCCTATATCGCAGCAAGGGCCTAACGTGGCTGCCAGGCAGGGATGATCGCATCCTCTTATGGAACCAAGCGGGAGGAGCAATCAACCTCGAGTTCTTCAACTATTGGAAGGCCGGCGTACTCACGCATGAACCCAGTAGGCTCAGCGAGCGTGAGCGCAGCGAGTTGTCAAAGATTGTCGCCGAGATCGATCCGGTATTCGGAGACCGGCGCACCAGCATCACGCTGCTGGGAGAAAAAGAGGAAACCACGCAATTCCATCAACTTCTGCTCACTTGCCTGTGCACAGCAGAAGAGGTAGAAGCGTGGCTTAATGGCGAGGCATTTGTTGATCCCTGGCCCACAGATGCCATTCGGCTCAGCGAAGTACCCAATTAGGCTCGCCTGCGGCGCCAAGCTCAAAGTGATAATCCTATGCCCGCAGCAGCGCTAACGGGCCAGAGGATCTCGCCCGACCACAATGAACCAACGTAATCTCCAGGGCTTTCACTCCGGAAAATCAATAACCCCGGTGATATGCGTCTAAAACGCAGGGATCGCTCCGGGGCCTTCAGCGTGAAGCATAACAGTTATACGGCGACGATATAGCCGCCATTCCACTGGCTGCGTCTACTTTGCCTGGAACAGGGCCTCCGCAGTGAGCAGGTCGTAGAAGAACAGGCGCGGGGCGAGAGGCATGGCGTCGGCAAGCAGGGGCATGTCCTCCTTGAGCAGGGGCGTATCCGGCAGCGTGCCGGCGGCCTGGGCGCGTGCAGCTAGGGCGAAGACGTAGGAGATATAGGGCATCCAGGCCGCGGCCCCCCGCTCCGGGGCGGTGCTGGCGCTGGCGAAGGCACCCAGTGCGATGAGCGTGTGGCTGACAGACATGTCCACGCCGGCCTCCTGAACGAGGGTGGAGAGCGCAGTGGCATCCTTGGACAGCTGGTCCAGGGTGCCCAGGGCTTCAAAAGCGGCATTATTGGCAAAGCATTCGCGCAGGGCCAGGATGCGGGCGGCTTCCCCCGCCAGGCCGGTGACCTCCGGGTTGGGGGTGGCGGCGCTGGCGGCGTTGAGCAGCAAGGGCCGGGTTACGGTGTCGGCGCCGGTGGCCAGGGCCTGCGCCAGCTCGGGCGAGGCGGCCTCGGCCAGTGCTTCTGGCTGGGTGCTGATTGCGGCCAGCAGGCTCGGATACTGATCGAGGCGGACGGGCTCGCCCTCATCAAGGCGCGCGTGGAAGAGCCGGCTGCGCACCAAGGCGCGGGCCTGCTGGGCGGGGTTGATGCCGCTTTCCCCCAGCGCGGCCACGGCGGCGCGTGGGTGGGAGCGCAGGAGCTCGATGATGCTATCGAACATGGCCTGCAGCTTCGCGTTGGGGCTGGTCACCGAGAGGGTATGCAAGGCATGGAAGGCCTGCCATAACTCCTGGGCGCTCCAGTCCTCGGAGGCGAGGACTGGAGCGGGAGTTCCCTCCTCGCGGCTGGCAACAAGGGTGCTGCTCGAGGGCCGTGCTGGGGCGGCGAGGTTGGAGGAAATGCTGTGCTCGCGGACATCGACAAGCAGGGCGCCAGCCTGGCCTAAGGACTCTGGGAGTTCAAAGCCGGCCTCGGTTGGGCGCAGCGCCACGGCTGCGCTGGCCGGATCCTCTAGGGGCCAGGCCCAGCCGATGAGCGAGGCGGCTTCCTCGCCATTGAACTCCACCGCAATGCCATCCGCGCTCAGCATCGCGCGCGAGGCCAGCGGAGCCTTGCGCACGGTGGCGATGGCGGCATAGATGAGGCTGGTCGCACCGGAGGCCTCGTATTCGAGGATGCGGCGATCGAGGCTGCGGTTGAGGTGGGAGGCACGCTCGGCCTCCGGCAGGCCGGCGAGGTAGTCCTCGTAGCTCAGCGTGGACCACATGAGGAAGAGCTCGGCGCTGGGCTGCTTGCGCACGGCCCCGGCCAGGGTGGCGTTGGGTACGGAGAGGAAGGTCGCGGCCTGCGTGGTGCCGCTGGTGCGCGCGAGCTCCTTGATCTTCTGCCGCTTGTCAATGGTGACGAACTTCGCCAGCGGCAAAGGCCGCGGGGAATACACGGTGAAGTTCGCATCCAGATCGAGCTGGCTGGCCGGGATGATGGTCTTATCCAGGTAGTCGGCGGGTTCGGTGCCGATGTACTTGACGCGGGACACCAAGGACTCGGGCACGATCTCAATATCGAGCTCATAGCCGGCCTCACTGGCCACCGTCTCGATGCGGTAGGCCTCGGTCTCGGTGAAGTGCCGCAGCTTCTTATCCAGCGCGATGTGCTTGGCCGGGTTGGAGGCCAGGGTATAGCTAAAGGGCGAGTACTTGCCCAAGGCGTCGATGAAGCGGAAGTCGGTGCCGCGCGGGCCCTCGTTCTTGAAACGCATGTGCAGGCCCTCGGCGATGGTGAAGTAACGCACGTCCACCTCCTCGCCGTCGCGGAAGAGGGAGAGGCGGTAGCGGCCCACCCACGGGTCCTCGTAGAGATCACTGGGCAGTACCTCGAAGGCACCGCCGGCCTCGAGCTCGTCCTCGGAGATGGCCTCGGCTTCCCCCCTCAAGGGTGCGTAGGTGAGATCGAGCAGCCAGTCGCCCTCGGCGTGGATGAGCACCCTGGGCGATTGGGTATAGATGGGCGCGCCATCGAGCGCGCGGGCATTGGGCAGCACCTTGACGTCTGTGTCCCACTCGAAGTCGACCGCAGGTGCCACCTCCAGTTCCACCGGCTGTGCCAAGGGCAATGCCACGCTAATCGAAGCCCTCCCATGCGCATTGAGCACACACGTCTGCCACCCAGCCCACTCCCCCAGCGGGCGCGTGGCGGTGGGATCTCCCGCCTCCACGGTGGTGCCCTGCGGTGCTAAGAGCGTGTAGGTGAGGGGGCTCAGCTCCCCGGTGCACACGCGGCCCTCGCCGTCGAGGACGAGGAAGGGGCGGCTCTCACTGATGCCGGGAATGCTTAAAGGTCCCGCGAGGACCTCGTCCCCTGCGCGCAGCGCCACCGTGATCGCGCTAAAGGGTGCAGGGATGCCCACGTGCAGCGGCAGCTCCACGCCCTCCGGGGCGGCGAACTCCCGCAGCGTGGCGGAACGGTCCAGGAAGTGGGTGATGACGGCCCACTGCGGCTGGGAAAGTCCGTGATCTTCCGGCAAGACTGGCAGGACCAGATCGAGGATATTGGTATCGGAGTTGAGCCCTAGATAAGGGGCCTGCTCGAGGATATCGAACTCAATAAATGATGTCTTTTCAATCGAGGAAATCTCCGCATTCATTTGTTCCATTCTAGAACAGGTAGACAATTTTTATAAATGACCAGGCGGGACCTTTTCGCCCTTGCCCGCGCGCAAAGAACCGCGCCGCAGTGCCACAGCCAGGAGCACCAGGCCGCAGATGAGGAAGGCGAAGGCCCGCGGGAATCCACCCAGCGCAGACAGGTCAAAGAAGATGAGTTTGGCCACCGAGGCCGCCGCCAAGACGAGCCCGGTTATCATCGCCGCGCGGTTCTCCAGTAGCCTGCGGCTCAGCAGCAGGTAGGCTCCCAGCCCCATCCAGCTAATGGAGACCAACGCATGCCCGCTAACGAAGCCCAGCACCATCAGGGACATTCCACCGACGCTGGCACCCAAAGACGCCAGCGGCACCACCACCGCCGTGCTTGAGAGGTACAGCGCGCACAGCCCAACCACGTAGAGCACCGGTGTGGGCAAGGTGCGCAGGTGACCGCGCCCCCGCAGGAGGACCGTGGCCACCAGAATGAGGAAGACCAACACCACGCAGCCCTGCGGGCCAAGGTAGCGCGCCTGGCTGAGCATGGGCAGGCCGGTATAGGTGATAAACCCGGCCAGGTCCGCAGTAATCCACAGCGCGGCTAGCACCCACACCACCCAGGCCACCGCCGTCCTCATCACCGGGATGAGCAGCACCCACGCCGCGAAGAAGAGCACGAAGGCCGTCAAGGAGAGCCAGGCTAAAGCCGCGTTGAAGTACAGGAACAACAGCGTGCCCGCCACGAGCACCTGCCCCATCAACCGCACCGGCGCACGCTCAAAGCGCGCCACCAAGGACACACCCGCCACGACCGCCGCCGCCAGCACCGCTAACATCTGCGCAAACTCCCACGAAGATGTGGCCAACGCCAACGCCAGCACCACGGGCGCTGCCACACTGGCCGCCGCATCTGGGACCTTTCCTACGTGCCAGGCCTGCCGCGCCGCCCCGCTTGGCGAAGCCCCATACCACCGCCCCGGGTTCCACCCCGGCGCAATGCTCAGGCCCACCATCGCCACGGCTGCCAGCACTGCCAGGATCCACTCAGCATCAACAGCGCCAACAGTGCCAGCGGCGCCATCTGCGCCATCAGAATTAGCAAAGGCAAAGCCCAACCCCACGGCCAGCACCAGGCCGGCTACATTGCGTAGCCACAACTGCGGGCGCACCTGGCCCGCGATGACAAAGGCCGCTGCCGGCACCACCAGGCCAACCGCCGCCGCTAGGTTCTGGTCCCACGCCGCCGCCAGCAAGTGCGCCATCACCGCCACCATAGAGCCCACGGCAAAGCAGCCATTGAGCCGCCCATCGTGGTAGCGCAGCGCCGCCACCGTTGCCCCGGCGTAGAGCAGCCCTATGCCCACACTTGCCACGATGACCGGCCACCACTCCAGCACGTGTACCACCACAAACACCGTGACCAGCGCCGTGTACAGCGACGTCGCTGCCAACGCCAGGAAAGCCACCGGCGGCGCAGTAGCGCGCACCCGATAGGCCACGCCACCCAAACCCGCAGAGACCGCAAACGCCAAGACCACGCGCCCCGCCGGACCCAGCCAGCCATTCTGGATAGCAATAGCCACTAGCAGTGCCACGCCAATGAACGTAATCACCGCCCCACCAATGGCCACCGCACGCGTTATCTGCGCCTCGCGGTCGCGGGGTTTCCGCGGTGCCGGTGCAGGTAAAGGTGCCGCCGGAGCAGCAGCAGACGCACCAGCACCAGCACCAACTGGCCCCGCCGACCCAGCCGACCCAGCCGACGATCCAGCAGCAGATTCTCCCGAACCCAAACCAGCCGTCTGCTGCGCATAGGGATTAGACCGCGCCGCATCCGATACGGACGCAACCTGCGGCGGGTAAAGCCACTCTGATTGCGTGGGAAGAGCCGGCGCAGACGGCACGGCCTTCGGTGTTTCCACCGGCTGCGGCACATCTTCCGGCGCCACAACGCCCTCCGGCGTGGTGGAAGCAGATTCCTCAGAGCGGATCCGCTCCATGGCTTGCATGTACATGACCATGCGCTGCCGGTGCATGGATTGTTCCTGCTCAATGAGCTGGCGCAGGAACTCTGCCTGGGTGCTCTTGTTCATAATGCGATGGTACTGGGTGCAAGCACGCTTGTCAGGGGTGAGGCTCCGCGCATTTTCGCTGATATAGCAGCAATTACATGTAGTAAGAGGGGACTGCTCGACTAAGCTGTGGCACAGAATAGACACAATTAGTTCAGAACAAGTACAAGGAGCGCTCGGCGGGCAATGGCTAGAACCATCTGGGGGATTCACAACGACACATTGAGTGACGAGCTAATTGACCAAAGCTTCATCAGCATCGGTTGGGACAACGTTGGCGATCTCCACAACATCTCCGGCGGCCGCGAGGGAATCAAGCGTGCTCTCCTTGAACGTGAACCAGACGCTAAGCCTCGCAGTATTGCCGGCCAAGCCGGAGTTCTCTTCCGCTTCTCCCATGAGCTGGCTGTCGGCGATATCGTCGTTGCACCCTATAAGCCCGATAGCACCATCAACCTCGGCATTGTCTCCGGCGAGTACTTCTATAAAGCGGATGCACCGACCCATCGCCACCGGAGGCCAGTCCAGTGGGTGAAGATCGGTCTGCCGCGAACGGTATTTACCCAGTCCGCCCTCTATGAGTTTGGTTCCTCCCTCACTCTCTTCCAGATAACGCGGCACACCCAAGAAGTCCTTACCGTGTTGAATAGCTCCACCGATGACGCTGAGAAAATTGCGGAAACCGTTGATGCTCTCCACTCCTCAACTACCAACGGGGATCCCGCAGACGATCAATCCCCGGAGCAACCACGAGCTTCGCGCATCTTGCGCCACACCAGAGACTTCATCCTGGAGGTCCTTTCTAGCCGCATTAGCCCGCAGGAATTCGAGGAGCTTTCCGCAGCCCTATTGCGCGTCATTGGCTACCAGGCACGCGTGACACAGTATTCCCAAGACGGCGGCGTGGACATTATCGCCCACAAAGATCCGCTTGGCGTTGAACCACCACAGATTAAGGCGCAGTGTAAGCAGCGTGTTTCCACCATTGGTGCCCCCGAAGTCCAACAACTCGCGGGAACCCAAGGCGATGGCGAGCTGTGCTTGTTCTTCACCCTCGGCACCTATAGCCGCGATGCACTCAGCATCGAAAGACAGCGGCCAGGCCTAAGGCTACTGTCCGGTGAAGACATCGTCACACTAGTGATGGACAACTACGACGCTCTACCAGAACGCTGGCGCAGGCTAATTCCACTCACTCCCGTCCTCGTTGTGGCCGATGAAGCGGAGTAGACGCGGACTAGGAGAAAGCTCCACTACCCCAAGCAGATCTGCCAATGCCAATCTCACACACTCGATTCAGGCAATAGGTACGATGACCGACGGCTCGGCTCCTGGATGAATGTTCGAAGTTTAGCTGTAGGTGTCCCAAGCAATGATTAGAGTTTGCGGGGCAACTGATGGCAGCGCCTCCTCGAGTAGTGCTCTCTGGCTTGGTAGGACGTCAAACTAGTTTTAAAGAAAAGGTGTTCAAACTGTGAAAGAAACCCAGCGCGCGGAATTGCATAAGACTATTTGGCGTATTGCTAATGATCTACGTGGCAGCGTGGATGGGTGGGATTTTAAGTCCTATGTCCTGGGAATGCTGTTCTATCGGTTCATCTCCGAGAATCTCTCCGAATACATCAACCGTGGGGAGCGTGAAGCCGGAGACGCTAGCTTTAGCTATGCGGATATTACTGACGAGCAGGCAGAGTTTGGTAGAGCTGAGACGGTAGCTGAGAAGGGCTTCTATATCCTCCCCTCTGAGTTGTTTGAGAACGTTCGAAAGGGCGCGAAGAGCAACGAGGAGACTCTCAACGAAATCCTAGCTGCAGTTTTCAAGAATATTGAGGGTTCGGCTGTTGGCACTGCAAGTGAAGATGACCTCAAGGGACTTTTTGACGATCTAGATGTCAACAGTAACCGGCTAGGGGATACGGTTATCAAGCGCAATAAAGCTCTAGTGAAGCTGCTTGATGCCATCGGAGATCTTCCACTGGGCAGCTTCGAGGACAACACCATTGACCTTTTCGGTGATGCTTACGAGTACCTCATGGGTATGTATGCCTCGTCTGCCGGCAAGTCTGGTGGAGAGTACTACACTCCGCAGGAGGTCTCAGAACTTCTGGCCCGTATCACTGTGGTGGGAAAGACCAGTGTGAACAAGGTATATGACCCAGCAGTCGGCTCAGGTTCTTTGCTCCTCAAGTTCGGCAAGGTGCTGGGCAAAGACGGTGTGCGCCAAGGCTATTTTGGGCAGGAAATCAATCTGAACACTTATAATCTGGCTCGCATCAACATGTTTCTCCATAACGTGAATTATGAGAAGTTCGATCTTGCGCACGGGGATACGTTAACGGATCCGAAGCATTGGGATGATGAGCCTTTTGAGGCGATTGTGTCTAATCCTCCGTATTCGATCAAGTGGGAGGGCAATGCCAACCCAGTGTTGATCAATGATCCGCGCTTTGCTCCTGCAGGAGTCTTGGCCCCGAAGTCCAAGGCTGATCTGGCGTTTACGATGCATATTCTGTCATGGCTGGCTGTCAACGGCACAGCCGCAATCGTAGAGTTTCCCGGAGTTCTCTACCGGGGTGGCGCGGAGAAAAAGATCAGGAAGTACCTGATCGACAACAACTTTGTGGACACGGTTATTCAGCTTCCGCCGGATCTGTTTTTTGGGACGACGATCGCCACTTGCATCATTGTGTTGAAGAAGTCCAAAACGGATAACAGCGTGTTGTTCATTGATGCTTCGGCTGAGTTCAAACGTAGTGGCAACAAGAACAAGTTGGAGCAGCCCAATCAGGACAAGATTCTTGAGGCGTACACCAAACGGGAAGACATTGAGTACTTCGCCAAGCTGGTCAGCAGCGAAACTATCGGGGACAACGACTACAACATCGCGGTCTCATCCTATGTGGAGCCGGAAGATACCCGTGAAGTCATTGACATTAAGGCGCTCAATGCTGAGATTCAGGGAATCGTTGCCCGCCAAGCCGTGCTTCGAACTGAGATTGATGCGATCGTGGCTGATCTTGAGGGCACCGCGTAATGGATGAAGCATCGAGCGGTGAGGTGCTGCTGTACCAACGGGATGACGGCACTCCTGACATAGAGGTCCGGCTTGAGCAGGAGACTGTTTGGATGTGCCAGCGGCAGATCGCAGAACTCTTTGGCACAACCCGTGAAAACATCACGTTGCATCTTCACAATGTTTTTGATGAGGGAGAACTTGTCGAATCAGTAACTAGTAAGGAATCCTCACTAGTTCGATCTGAAGGCTCACCTGTAGTTCGCCGCAAGGTGCTTTTCTATAATCTTGACGCCATTATGTCTGTTGGATACCGGGTCAAGAGTATGGCTGCGACCCAGTTTCGTATCTGGGCCACCGAGCGTCTGCGTGATGTTCTGGTGAAGGGCTATGCGGTTGATGAGAAGCGCCTCGAGCAGCTAGGTCAAATCGAGGAAATCCTCGACAGGTCCGATGACGAGCTAGTTTCTGGTGCTATAGATATTCTTTCTGAGTATCTTCCTAGGCTGATTCCATTGAGAGATTTCGACGAGGGGCGGATCGAGGCTGATGCACATGTTGATCCCCATTGGGAGCTAACTCTTGATGAAGCACGCTCAATTATCCATAAGGTGGCAGCGGAGTTTCCCTCCGATGATCTGCTCGGTCAGGGACGCGATGAGGGGCTGGCCGGGATTATCGGAACTACCTATCAGAGCTTCGGTGGGCAAGAGGTCTATCCGACAGCCGAGGGCAAAGCTGCCAACCTCTTCTACTTCTTTGTGAAAGATCATCCGCTTTCCGACGGCAAGAAGCGGGGTGCGGCCGCACTGTTTGTGACGTTTTTAGCTCGGAACGGACATCGTTACGGCCTTGATGGAGTATCTCGAATGTCCAGTAATGCTCTAACCACAATCACGCTGCTGGTAGCGATGAGCAAACCTCTAGAAAAAGACCTCATGGTGTCGCTTCTGGTACGCATGATCGGAGAAAAGACCAAATGAACCAGATTGAGAAGCTCCTCGAGGAGTTGTGCCCGAATGGCGTTGAGTACAAGCTACTCGGAGAAGTCGGAAATGTTTTCCGAGGAAAGCGTTTTGTGAAGGCTGACATCACTGAATCAGGGATTCCCTGTATTCATTACGGTGAGATTTACACTAGGTATGGCATCTCCGCTGAAGAGAGCTTTTCCTTCGTTTCCGTAGAACGAGCCAAATCACTTCGATTTGCTGCACCGGGGGATGTCATTATGGCGACTTCGGGTGAGACTGTAGCGGATATTGGAAAGTCGGTGGCTTGGCTTGGAAACGAACCTGTAGTGATTCATGATGCTTGCTATGTTATTTCGAGCCCGATGAACTCTAAGTTTCTTTCGTACTTTTTCGCTTCAAGCGGTTTTCGGGATCAGATAAAGCAAAAGATTTCTTCATCGAAGATTTCTTCAATTTCCGTAAGAAATGTTTCGAAGACAGCTATCCCTGTTCCCCCTCTTGAAGTCCAACGTGTCATCGTCGAAATTCTCGATAAGTTCACGGAGTTAGAAGCGGAGTTAGAAGCGGAGTTAGAAGCGCGTAAGAAGCAATATGGGCATTACCGGGCTGATTTGCTTGAACTACCAAATGTACCGTTAGTATCACTCACGCAAATTGTTGAAAGCATATCGTCTGGTAGGAATAAGTCTCGAGTTCAAGACGGGAAATTTCCTGTTTTCGGTTCGACAGGGAAGATCGGCACTACAAATGAATACAATTACTCTGGCGATTCGCTCCTTATTGCGCGGGTAGGTGCAAATGCTGGGATGGTGAATGTAGCTTCTGGATGCTACGACGTGTCAGACAACACTTTAATCATCAAACCAAACTACGGTTGGGATATTAGATTTGCATTCCATCAACTGACACGCATGAATCTAAACCAATACGCGGTCGGTGGAGGACAGCCTCTATTAACCGGCAAGCGTTTAAAGGAGCTTATGGTTCCTCTTCCCTCTCTTGATGAGCAGCGCGGAATTGCAACAGTTCTGGATCGATTCGACGAACTTGTCAACGACCTTTCCGCAGGCCTGCCCGCCGAAATTGCGGCTCGTCATAAGCAGTATGAGTACTACCGAGATCAGCTGCTCAGCTTAAGAGAGGTTGAGTAATTATGCACTACGAATCACTCCAAGACTTGGCCTATAAACTGCGGAGAGCAAAAGCCAATAACACTCTAATCTTTGCTCCAAATACCATCGGTAAGACTCGGCTGTCACAGTCTTTGAAAGAGCAGAATCCTGAGGGGGTAATGCTCTATAACGCATTGGTTGAAGACGATTTTATCTGGGACAATGAACGAGTTGTATTCAAGATGAATCTTGATTCAGAACTACTGAGTGTCATCGTAACGCAAGGCCTTGATGGGGAAATCATAAAGAACTTTCAGAGATTCACGAACGAACGAATTGAGCCAACGCTGGACTTCGCAAGTGGAGAGATAACCTTCGGCGTGTACAGGGGTGATGACAACCCTATTGACGGAATTAAGCTATCTCGTGCTGAAGAAAGCATATTTGTTTGGTGCGTTTACTTCACTGTACTTAGCGAAGCGGTTGACGTTTTGCTCGAGGACGAAGAGTTATGTTCCACGGCGGAATACGATGCATTAGCGATGGTCGTGATTGACGACCCAGTTTCGTCGATGGATGACATGAGGATCATCACTGTAGCACTCGCTTTGTCCGACCTCATGGAGCGTGCAGCGCAACTCGATTTGAAGTTCTTGGTTACCACTCACCATGCGCTTTTTTTCAACGTCTTGTTCAACTCATTGAAGTCAAAGCAACTCTCGAAACGGGCCTGTCTCCTTCAGCGGGGGGTGGAAACTGGTTGGGAATTAGAGGAACAGCCAAAAGACTCTCCATTCAGCTACCATCTCAGCATCATAGGAGATCTAGAACGGGCGATTTCAGAGAACAAGATTCAACGGATCCATTTCAACCAGTTCCGCACGCTTCTTGAGAAAACCGCGAACTTTCTGGGGTATTCAGGGTGGACACAGTTGTTAACTGGGATGAATGCACCCATACTCAAAAGTATTCTCAACCTCTACAGTCACGATCGTATTGCGGACACTGATTCTTTTGAAGTTTACGATATTCACAAAGAGGCATTGAAGACGGAGTTCTCTGAATTCCTTAAGAACTTCAGATGGGCGGCTGTGGAATGAGCGATTTGATGCCTCGCAAGTACGATCCGATTGCGGTTAGTAGTGAGAGCACGGTTGTTGCTGAGTTCCTCGCTGATGCTGTTGAGGAAACTGCGTATCAGTCGGAAGCTCAACTGGAGAAGGAGTTGATTGAGCTTCTTCAGTCTCAGGCTTATGAGTATCTTCCGGTGACTTCGCAGTCTCAGCTGGAGGAAAATCTTCGTAAACAGTTGGAGATGCTCAACAGTGTTACCTTTTCGGATTCGGAATGGCAGCAGTTCTTTGCTGAGCGAATTACTGGTGCCAATGACGGCATTGTGGAAAAGACCGTCCGAATCCAAGAGGATCATATTCAGCTGTTGAAGCGTGATGACGGTTCGACGAAGAACATCACGCTCATAGATAAATCGAACATTCACAACAACCGGCTCCAAGTGATCAACCAATACGAGGTTGCGCAGGGCGAGGGTGGAGCCACGTACGCCAATCGCTACGACGTCACAATTTTGGTCAATGGTCTGCCGATGGTTCATGTGGAGCTCAAGCGCCGGGGTGTGGACATTCGCGAGGCGTTTAACCAGATTAATCGCTACCAACGGGAGAGTTTCTGGTCTGGTTCGGGATTGTTCGACTATGTGCAGCTATTTGTCATCAGCAATGGCACTTTGACTAAGTACTATTCCAATACGACGCGTTCGCAGCACCTTCGTGAGGGGCAAGGCAAGGCCCAGGGTAAGAAGTCGTCGAATAGCTTCGAATTCACTTCGTGGTGGGCGGATGCGAGAAACAAGCCGATTCAGGATCTTTCGGCCTTTGCTAAGACCTTCTTTGCTAAGCATTCACTTCTCAACGTGTTGACGAAGTACTGTGTGCTGACCGTGGATAAGACTTTGCTGGTTATGCGCCCGTATCAAATCGTCGCAACGGAGCGGATTCTGCAGCGGATCGAAACCTCATCGAACTACAAGAAGTACGGCTCGATTGAAGCCGGCGGCTATATTTGGCACACCACTGGTTCGGGAAAGACACTCACCTCGTTCAAGACCGCGCAGTTGGCCTCCAAAGTCGATGACATCGACAAAGTTCTTTTTGTAGTAGATCGCAAGGATCTGGACTACCAGACCATGCGCGAGTACGACCGTTTTGAAAAGGGAGCGGCGAACTCAAACACATCTACAGCGGTATTAAAGAAGCAGCTGGAAGATCCTTCAAAGAGGATTATTATCACCACTATTCAAAAGCTGTCTACTTTCATTGCCGGCAACAAAGAACATGCGGTGTTTGGTGGGCACGTGGTGATCATCTTCGATGAGTGCCATCGTTCCCAGTTCGGGGATATGCACCAAGCGATCACTAAGGCATTTAGAAAGTACCACCTGTTTGGTTTTACAGGGACGCCGATCTTTGCGGAGAATTCTGGGTCTAGCGGCAATCCAACTCTTCGTACTACGCAGCAGGCTTTTGGCGAGAAGCTACATACTTACACGATTGTCGATGCCATCACGGACAAGAACGTGCTCCCCTTCAGGATTGATTATGTTAATTCAATCCATGTTGGCCAGGTCGTGGACAAGCAGGTTTCCGCAATCGATACTGAAAGGGCACTGCTGGCACCAGAGCGAATAAGCAAGATTGTCGAATACACCCTCAGCCACTTTGCTCAGAAAACGAAGAGGGAGAGCAGCTACGAACACAGCGTCATCGCGAACGTATCTGCGGTAGCGAAGGATAAGAGCCGTTCAAGGGTGGTAGAAGTAAAGCGCAAGGGACGTGTGCGTGGGTTCAACGCCATCTTTGCTACTGCCTCCATTGATGCTGCGAAGCGTTATTACAATCATTTTCAAATGCAGCAGCAGGATCTTCCTGAAGCCCAACGACTCAAGATTGGGTTGATTTATTCCTATGCGGCGAATGAGGCTGAGGCGGAGGACTATCTGGATGAGGAAGGTTTCGATACTGTCGGTCTTGATGCGTCGTCCCGAGTATTTCTCGAGGACGCGATCCAAGACTATAACGAGATGTTCGGCACGAGCTATGACACTTCCGCGGATAAGTTCCAGAACTACTACAAGGATCTGTCGTTACGGTTGAAAAACCGTGAGCTGGACATGGTGATCGTAGTCAATATGTTCCTCACCGGCTTTGATGCGACAACTTTGAACACGTTGTGGGTGGACAAAAACTTGAAATCGCATGGTTTGATTCAGGCGTATTCACGCACCAACAGGATTCTGAACTCGGTAAAAACCTATGGCAACATTGTGTGCTTTCGTGACCTAGAGCAGCAGACTAACGATGCCATCGCGTTGTTCGGTAACAAGGACGCTCGCGGTGTGGTTCTTTTGAAGCCATATCACGACTATTACTCAGAATATGCGGAGAAGATCACTGAGCTTCTCGATGTCTACCCCCTAGACCAACAAATCCTCGGTGAAGAGGCAGAGAAAGAATTCATCGCGCTTTTCGGCAGCATTCTGAGGTTGCAGAATATTTTGACGTCTTTCGATGAATTTGTTGGCAATGAGATTCTTAGTCCTCGTCAAGACCAGGATTATAGGAGCCGCTATCTGGATTTGTACGCGGAGTTCCGTAAAGAGTCTGATGCGGATAAGGAAGCGATCAATGATGATGTGGTCTTCGAAATCGAGTTAATCAAGCAGGTTGAAATCAACGTTGATTACATCTTGATGCTGGTTGAGAAGTACCGTGAGAGCCGGGGTGATGGCCAGGACAAGGAAGTCCGCGCAGAGATCTCGCGGGCTGTGGATTCGAGTCCGTCACTGCGCAACAAGAGAGACCTGGTCGAAGCTTTCGTTGATTCGTTGAGCGTCGACGGCGAAATCGACCAAGAGTGGCAGGCATTCATTGCAGCCAAGAAGGAGCAGGAGCTCCAAGACATTATTGCTGATGAGCATCTCAAGCCTGCGGAGACGAAAGTCTTTGTGGAGATGTGCAGCGCGGCGGTTGGAAA
>NZ_DGRD01000038.1:0-40350 GCF_002390965.1 Corynebacterium sp. UBA4397 | reverse complement strand
GAACTCGTCGTAGACGGAGTCATCAACAATGAGGCGCTTGGAGGAAACGCAAACCTGGCCGGCGTTCCAGTGACGGCCGAAGGCGGCCCACTTGGCGGCCTTTGCCACATCGGCGTCGTCAAGCACGATGAAAGCGTCGGCACCGCCGAGCTCCAGGGTGGACTTCTTGAGGTTCTTGGCGGCGGTGGAGGAGATGGCAGCGCCGGCGCCCTCAGAGCCGGTGAGGGCAACGCCGCGTACGCGCGGGTCAGCCAGGATGGTCTCGGAGGCGTCGTGGGAGGCGAAGACGTTGTTGAGTAGGCCCTCAGGTGCGCCGGCGCGCTTGTACATTTCCACCATGGCCAGGGCGGACTGCGGGACGTTGGAGGCATGCTTGAGCACGATGGTGTTGCCCGCCATCAGCTGCGGGGCGGAGATGCGCACGACCTGGTAGAAGGGGAAGTTCCAGGGCTCAACGGCGTAGAGAACACCAAGGGGATCATTAACCAAGGCAACGTCGGTATCGCCGAAGCCCTCAGCCGGAAGGTAGCGCGGAGCCAGGTGGGAGGCGCCGAACTTGGCGTAGTACTCGAGGATCTTGGCGGAGAGCTCGACCTCAGCCTCGGCCTCACCAATGAGCTTGCCCATCTCGAGGGTGAGGATGGAGGCGTATTCGTGGGAGTTCGCGCGCAGCTCGTCGGCGGCGGCCTGGAGTACTGCGGCGCGCTCGGTGAAGGGGGTGTCGCGCCAGGACAGGAAGGCCTGGTGCGCGGTGGTGATTGCTTCCTCAATCTGCTCGGGGGTTGCGGTGTCAAACTCCTTGACAACCTCGCCGGTGTAGGGGTTGGTAGTGCGATAAGCCATGGAAATCCTCCTAGATTTTCGAAATACTAATGTTGCTAAATTCTTATAGTACGCCCATTTTATTTTGGGCAATAAGGGTGAGGTACCACTACTGGGGGTAGCGGATATCGATAAGGCTAAGTACCTGCTCAAGGCTGTTAAGTAGGGCTCCATACAAAGGCCAAGGCGCAGAAGAAAAATCCTCACGTGAGGAGGATTCGTGGCGCAGATTCGCCAACTGTCGGCGCAGATCCGCGCTGCCAAAGGCGCGGGAATCGGGAGCCTCCAAAGCTTGGCCGGCCCGCCGGGCGATCTCCAGCCAGCTTGCGAGGAAGAGATGCTCGCTCTCGGTGCTGGTGTCGGTTCTGTTGCGTGGCGTGTCTTGAGGGGAGAATTCGGCAAGGGCGCTAATGAGTATCTGAAGGTGCGAGAGCCCAGTGAAAGTGCGGCGTAGTGCTTCCTCCCATTCCTCCTCAGATACCTCGCCTATGGTTAGGCGCCGCGGGTTGATGCGCCGCGACTCCCGGGCGAAGTTCACCTGGGACCAGGCATGGGTGAGCTTATTGCTGAGCTCAGTCGTCGTGCGCAGCCAGTCTTGGATATCTTCGGCGCTCCAGCGCGCCGGCTGGCTCTCGCCGATGACACGCAGGATCTCCCCGAAGCGTTGCAGGGTGGCGCCGGTCAGCCAGGTGGCCTGCTGATCTCGGAAAGGTGGGAAGATAAGAAGGTTGACCGCGCACCCCACGGCCACACCGACGACAATCTCCAGCACTCGGTCGGCCAATTGTGAGCTGTCATCACTAAAGCCGTCGCTGAGCAGGAAGATTGCCATAGTGGCTACGGTAATTCCTTCCTCCCGGATCCAGCGCAGACGTGCGAGGAGCAGTCCGATCAGGAGCGCCAAGGCGTAGGTCCACACCGCAATATCAAAGACTGCCGCCACGGAATAGGTCACTGCTATCCCTAAGATTGTGGCGATGAGGGTTTGCGCTGCGCGGG
Source organism: Corynebacterium sp. UBA4397 (assembly GCF_002390965.1). Lineage (NCBI taxonomy): Bacteria > Bacillati > Actinomycetota > Actinomycetes > Mycobacteriales > Corynebacteriaceae > Corynebacterium > Corynebacterium sp. UBA4397. Next base: position 38,529 of record NZ_DGRD01000038.1, on the reverse strand, counting down.
TCAGCGTGCGGTAGGTGGTGGGATGAATGGACAGCAACGCGGTCCACGGAGCCAGGAAGGGGAAGTCAGTGTGCAAGTAGGTGGTAGACAACCACCACGCCAACGTGGCTGCAAATACCGATTTTATAATCTGTACCAGTAGGATTCGAAACTCGTGGCGGGCAAAGCGGGAGACATACTTTTCCAGTGTGGCAGATCGAAAAAGCGGAGGTGAGTCTCGACCCCGCAGGGTTCAGACTCACCTCCGCCCGTGCCCCGGCCGCGGGAGATATTCTCAGAACTTCTTCACGTTGCCTAAGGCTCTCAACCTTGTGGCTTTGGGTTCACGGGCTCACTGGGATCCCTGGGCTCGAAGGCTTAGTTGTAGAGCATGCCGCCATCAACCAAGATGACCTGGCCGGTGACGTAGTTGGAGTTCTCGGAGGCGAGGAATGAGACCACGCCGGCTACATCCTCGGGCTCAGAGGTGCGGCCCAAAGCGATGTCGCCGACTTGCTCATCGAAGTTCTCGCCCTTAGGCTTGCCGTTGATCTTGCTGAGCTCTTCATCGATAAGATCCCACATGCCGGTGCCCACGATGCCGGGAGCATAAGCGTTGACGGTGTGGCCCTTGGGCGCGAGCTCCTGGGCGGCAACCTGGGTGAGGCCGCGAACGGCGAACTTGCTGGTGGAGTAGGCGCCCAGGATGGGGAAGCCCTTAATGGCCGCGATGGAGGCGGCGTTGACAATCTTGCCCTTAACCTCGAGCTCGTCAAACTTGCGCACGGCGGCTTGGATGCCGAATACGACGGAGTTGACGTTGATGGCGAAGATCTTGTTGAGGTCTTCCTCGGTCACGTCAAGCAGGGGCTTAATCTGCGCGATGCCTGCGTTATTGACCAGTACGTCGAAGCTGCCGAGCTTGTCTGCGGCCTCGTCTACAGCGGCGTCGAAGTTCTCCTTCTTGGAGACATCGAGGGCGATGAAGATTGCCTTCTGGCCAGCTGCTTCAACGGCCTTGATGGTCTCGGCGGCGGTCTCCTCCTGGAAGCCAAGGTCGGCGATGGCGATGTCGAAACCGTCATTGGCCAGCTTGGTGGCGATTCCGCGGCCGATTCCCTGTGCTGCACCTGTGACTAGAGCTACCTTTGACACTGTATTCCTCTTTCTTTGATGATCATTGAGTGATCTATGGACTTTTTACGCTTCCATAGTAGAGCCGTGCTCTAATTAGGAGTCCTTTCCTTTGGCCCCGGTTTAGGGTAGTGCGGGCTGCAGGCGGACATTGGGGCTCTCCCGCGTGGACGAAGATGAGGAGTGCTTGGCCGCGCTACTCCGCGCACTTCATTGAGTTTTCTGGACGGCGGGACTGTGGTGTTGGGGCTAGTTGAGCCAGGGCGTGGGGTGGGTTTCACACAGGGTTTATGGTGACGAAACTCATTCGTGCTCGGGGTGGCGGTTTTCGCGCCCGCAGGCGGCTGGTGCGCTATCGGCGCTTTCTGCGCGCCTCCACGGAATCGCGGTGTGTGAGTGTCTTTTCTGCTGAGCGGGGATGCTGTACGCTTAGTTAAAGTCAATCTGACACTAACTAAAAGTGCAGGATAAAGGCCGAGTGCCTCTCGTGGCATACGGGAAGCGCCGGTAGTAAAGGAATGAAAGCCATGGATTATTCCGCCTTCAGCGCCACCGAGCGCCGCACCCTGCCTCCACTGGTAGCGGTTTCGGCGGTGGCTTTTGCGCTTCGCCCGCCCGCCGAGGCCCGGGTGGCGGAGCTGTCAGTTGGGCAGGGTGAGACCGGTGAATCTGGTGAGTCTGGGACCACGTTGTGGCTGCCACTGGTACGCCGCCTGCGCCCGCCCTTTTCCGGGGTATGGGCCCTGCCGGGTGGGCCACTGCGCTTCGACGAGACCTTAAGTGGCGCCGCCGAGCGGACCCTGCTTTCCACGGTGGGACGCGGACCCGCCTACCTGGAGCAGCTCTACTCCTTCGGTGGGGTGGAGCGTTCCGGGAATGCGCAGCGCCTAGTTACCATCGCCTACTGGGCCCAGTACGGGCGGCACGAACTGGCCCAACCGGCGGTCGGGCCAGTGGATAATGTCGAGTGGTTTTCCGCCGATAACCTGCCAGAGCTGGCCTTTGATCACGCCGACATTGTGGACTATGCCCTCTGGCGCCTGCGCATGAAGACCGGCTACGCCACTGTGGCACATCGCTTCCTAGGCCCAGTCTTTACCCTGGCCCAGCTGCGCGGCGTCCATGAGGCGATCCTTGGCCACCGAGTCGATCCGGCCAACTTCCGCAGACAGACCCTGGCGCAGGGCTACTTAGTGGACACGGGGCAAACCGAGACGGGGGCGAAGCACCGCCCGGCCACCTTGTATCGGTTGCGGGAATAGTAGCTAAGACCGCTGCACGGTTATCGCCGCTACATAGTAATCAGCGCCAAAGAGAACGCAGAGATTCAAGGGCTTTGAAGGTTTAGAAGATACGGAGTATCCACCATGTACAGTGTCGCCGAATTGATAGCAATCACCGCCGCCGAGGAGGGCAGCTGCGATAGCAAGTTGGAGCGCCAGCCGTGGTCCGTCGATAGTGATCCGGGCGCGGGTTACGGGCCGGGGGCCTCGGCCCAGGATCCGGTGCCCTTAGCCATCCCGCGGCAACAGCCACTGCCCGCAGCCTATACGGAGGCGAGCGAGGAGGAGCTGCGGGCGCGGATCATCGCCGCGAAGAAGGCCTTGGGGAATCGCGTGCGAATCCTTGGACACTTCTATCAGCGCGACGAGGTCATTATTCATGCCGATGATGTGGGAGACTCCTTCATGTTGGCTCAGGCAGCCCGACGTTATCCGCAGGCCGAGGCCTTCGTATTCTGCGGAGTGCACTTCATGGCGGAGACGGCAGATATACTCTCCCACCCTGAGCAAGCGGTCATCCTGCCCAACCTGGCCGCGGGCTGTTCCATGGCCGATATGGCCACCCTTGCCCAGGTGGAGCAGTGCTTTACTGAGCTGAGTGAGATCCTTGAGGAGCCGCCGATTCCGGTGACCTATATGAATTCCGCGGCCGATATCAAGGCCTTCTGTGGTCGCAATGGAGGGATAGTGTGTACCTCTTCTAATGCGGCGACGGTGCTGGAATGGGCCTTTGCCCGGGGTCGCCGCGTGGCATTCTTTCCCGATCAGCACCTCGGCCGTAACACAGCGCACGATATGGGGATCGGTGAGGAGCAGATGCCGCTGTGGCGCCCCGGGAAGAAGCTGGGAGGAAATACCCCTGAGCAGCTGCAAGATTCCCGGGTGATCCTGTGGAACGGTTTTTGCTCTGTGCATCGACGCTTTAGCGTGGCCCAGATCGAGCGCGCCCGCCGGGAGTTTCCGGGAGTGCGGGTGATAGTCCATCCAGAGTGCCCGGCTCCGGTGGTGCGCGCCGCCGATGGCGCCGGTTCCACCGATTACATTCGCAAGCAGGTGGCGGCCTCCACGCCAGGGGACACCATCGCCATCGGCACTGAGATCAACCTGGTCAACCGGCTGCAGGCCCAGTACCCGGATCGCACCATCTTCTGCCTTGACCCGGTGGTCTGCCCCTGTTCCACGATGTATCGCATCCACCCCGCTTATCTGGCATGGACGCTGGAGTCCCTGCTGGAGGGCCGGACTCCGAACCGGGTGACCGTGAAGGAATCCGTGGCCGCCGCTGCCAGAGTTGCTCTCGAGCGGATGCTGGAGGCCCGGCCATGAATGCAGTTATCATCGGCTCCGGCGTGGCCGGATTAAGCTGCGCGCTTGCCGCACTTGATGGGGCTAGTGCTGATGGGCTTACACTTATCACCCCGGTCTTTTCGGGTGAGGCAACACGCGGCAGTTCGCCGCTAGCCCAAGGCGGTATCGCCTGCGCGCTGGCCGCCACCGATAGTCCCGCGGCGCATTTGCACGATACGCTGGCCGCTGGTCACAGCCTCGTTGACGTGGAGGCCGCCACGCAGCTGACCTTCGATGGGGTGGGCGTAGTTACCCGGTTGGTGAAGCAGGGGCTCGCCGTCGACCGCGATGCTGCGGGCGCGCTCACACTCGGCCTCGAGGCCGCCCACGGCTGCCACCGTATCGTGCACTGCGGCGGGGATCGCAGCGGGGCAGTGCTTCATGCCCACCTGGTTGAGCGCGCCACGAGGATGATCGCCGCCGGACGCCTGGAGCTGCGTGAGGGGCACGAGGCCCGCCGCCTCATCCTGCGCGATGGTGTCATCGCCGGGGTGCAGCTTGATGATGGCACGATCCTTGCCGCGGATGCGGTCATCATCGCTACCGGAGGCTATGGGGCCCTATATCCGCGCAGCTCCAACCACCCGGCCACCCGGGGCAGTGGCATAGCGCTGGCTGCGCGCGCCGGGGCGCTGATAGCCGATATGGAGTTCGTGCAATTTCACCCCACTGTTCTTGATCCGGCGCCTGCGGGTCTTGATCCGGCGCGGGCGGGTCTTGATCCTGCCCAGACCGGGGAGCGCGGTTTCCTGATCTCCGAGGCGGTGCGTGGGGCAGGTGCGGTGCTGCGTGATGCCGGGGGCAGACGCTTCATGCCTCGCTTTGATGAGCGCGCCGAGCTGGCCCCGCGTGACGTTGTCTCGCGCGCCATCGACCAAGTCCTCCGCGAGGGCGGGCGAACGCACGTATTCCTTGACGCCACGGGGATAGAGTCCCTGGCTACCCGCTTCCCGCAGATTACTGCCGCTACCAAGGAGCGCGGCCTGGACTGGCAGCGCGAGCCCATCGCGGTGGCCCCGGCCGCGCATTACTCGATGGGTGGCATCGCGACAGACCTAGACGGGCGCACCAGCATCCCGGGGCTTTTTGCCGTGGGCGAGGCAGCATCCACGGGAGTACATGGCGCCAACCGCCTAGCCTCCAACTCGCTGCTGGAGGGCTTGGTCTTTGGCGCCCGAGCTGCAGCGGCCTTGGGCCGGCCCTGGGTTCACCGCGGCCAAGGGTTCCAAAAGCTAGAAATCCTCGAAGCGCTCACTATCCCCGAGGCGGATTCTGAAAGCGCTTCTTCTCACTCTGGTTCCCCTGGTACCGCTGTTTCTGGGGATGTAAATGGAGTGGGCGGCGCAGCCCTGGAGTCCGTGCGTGCGGCGGTGGGCACGCACCTGGGCATAACGCGTGAGGCTTCCGGAATCGCCATGGCCCACAACGTTGCTGCTTCTGTTGTCACTACTGTTGCTCCATCTGCCGCGTTATCTGCTGTCACTTCTCCGCTGGCCGCTGGCAGCGATGCGGGCATCATTGCCATGCTCATCGCCGCGGGCGCGGAGGCCCGCACGGAATCACGCGGGGCTCATCAGCGCCTCGACTACCCGCTTAACGATCCCGCGCTCGCGCGCCGGACCGCTTTTTCCATCAAGGAGATCAACACATGCTCACCCCAGCCCTCATCCGCACCACCGTCGCCCGCGCCTTGGAGGAAGACGCTCCCTGGGGCGATATCAGCGCAGAGCTAGTGGTGGATTCGCGTGCGCAGCTGCGCACCGAGATGCGCGCTCGCGAGGGGGGCGTCTTCGCCGGCGGGCAGGTGCTGCGTGAGGCCTTCACCCAAGTGGATCCGCGCATTAGCGTCACGGAGCTGGCGGCAGATGGGAAGGCCTTTTCCGCCGGCGCAGTCCTAGCAAGGGTGGCGGGCCCGGCTCGGGGAATACTCACCGCCGAGCGCACTGCTTTGAACTTCAGCCAGCGCATGAGTGGTATTGCCACCGAAACCGCGCATTATGTGCAGGCGGTGGCAGCCATAGGTTCTGCCGCTCGCATCGCCGATACTCGGAAGACGGCGCCGGGGCTGCGCGCCTTCGACAAGCATGCGGTGGCCTGCGGGGGTGGTAGCAACCATCGCTTTGGGCTCTCAGATGCGATCATGATCAAAGACAATCACCTGGCCGCCCTTGAAGGTGATACCACTGCGGCGCTGCGACGCGTGCGCGCGCGTGCGGGGCACACCACCGCCTTTATAGTCGAGGTCGATAGTTTGGAACAGGTTCCAGACGTCGTGGCGAGTGGGCCCACCGGCATCCTTCTCGATAACTTCACCCTGGAGGATTTGCGCGCGGCCGTCGAACTCATCGCTGGGCGCTGCGTGGTCGAAGCTAGCGGTGGGGTCAGCCTTTCCACCGTCGGGGAGATCGCGGCCACCGGCGTGGATATTATCTCCGTCGGGGCGCTCACCCATTCCGTGCGGGCCCTGGATCTCGGGTTGGATGCGCGATGATTTCGCGTTATCTCGATGCGGCGGCTAGCGCTCCCCTGCGGCCGGAGGCGCGCGCGACGATGCTGGAGGTCTATGATGCCTTCCCCGGCAACCCCGCCAGCGTTCACTCCTATGGGCAGCGTGCCCACGCGGTGGTGGAAAACGCTCGCACGCAGGTGGCGCAGGCCTGTGGGGTGGATACCTCCGAGGTGATTTTCACCTCCGGGGGAACCGAGGCTAATAACCTGGCGGTGGCGGGTATTGCGCTGGCGAACCCGCGCGGGCGCCGGTTGGTCACCACCCGAATTGAGCATTCCTCCATCCTGGAAACCTGCCGCTACCTAGAAAAGATGCACGGCTTTAAGGTGGACTACTGGGACGTCGATGCGGCGGGGCGAGTGTGTTCGCAGCCGCTGGCCCCGGATACGGCGCTGGTGGCCATGGCCCTGGCCAACTCCGAGGTGGGCACCGTCCAAAAGCTGCCGCAGGTTGCCGGGGTGCCGCTTTTGGTTGACGCCGTACAAGCTGCCCCGGCCCTTCCCGTGAGCCTGGCCGCCGGTGCCTGGCCGGGGCCGGGGGCGGGGATTGCGGCGATGGCCTTGGCCTCCCATAAGTTTGGCGGCCCGCAGGGCGTGGGGGCGCTGATTGTGCGCCGCGGAGTAGCGGTGTCGCCACAGATGCATGGAGGGGGTCAGGAGCAGGGGCTGCGATCCGGCACGCTCAATGTTGCCGGCATCGCTGGCTTCGGGGCCGCCGTCGCGGCGCTGCAGAAGGAAGGAATCGGCACCCGAGCTCAGGCCTTAGTGCACTCGCGGGAAAGGCTCATCGCCGGGATTGTGGAACAGGTTCCGCGCGCGCAGCTGACCGGACACCGCAGTGAGCGTTTGCCCGGGCACGCCTCCTTTGTCTTTCCCGGCATCAGTGGTGAGGCCATTCTTGTTGCTTTGGACGTGGCTGGCTTTGCCGTGTCCTCCGGTTCGGCCTGCGCGGCCGGATCCACAGAGCCCTCGCCGGTGCTGCTGGCCTGCGGTTTCGATGCCGATACCGCGAGAAGTGCCGTTCGCTTCACTCTGCCGGAACCGCTCCCTCCCGCCGAAGTGGATCGGATCGTGGAGATCGTTGCCCGTGAATGTGTTGCCGGGGGTCCGTGCTAATAGAGCCCTAAATGAGCGGGCTCGCGCCCCCGGAATCGATGTAATCCAAGATGCGACGGGTGAGTAGCTCACGGTTATGAGCGGAGAGATTGCGGCTGGTGATGTGATCGTGGACCCATAAGCCGGTGCTCAGCACCGTGATGGCGATGCGCGCGAAGTCCTCGTCGCCGTCGCTCTCGGCACCGGGGTCCGGCATCCAGCGGCTATCAACCTCGTCCCAGGGCGCGGAATAGTCCGGGTGCTGCTGGGAGTGGATGCTCATGAGCAGTTCAATGACGGGATCATTCTTGCCCATGGAAATAACCAGTGCGCGTTGGCGCTGGCGCAGATCAAGAGCGCTGGCGGGGGCGCCGGCGATGTCCACGAGCTCTTCTTCCCACCGGGCGGCACAATAGCGGTGGCAGTCCACCAGAAGATCGTGGCGGGTGGGGAAGTGATAGATAAGGCCCGACTTGGACATGCCCGTGGCCTGCGCCAGGGAGTCATAGGTCACCGCGGAGACGCCGTCCTTCTCCATTATCTCTAGGGCGGCCTCTAGCGCGGTGGTCTTCTTGCTAATGCGCGGCACCATTGCCTCCTGACTTGGGGTTGTGCCGGAAGCACCAGGCGGTGATGGCGACCAGCACGACCATGAGTACGGCTAGACCTTTAAGGATAGTCGTATAGGCGTCGTTATAGGCAAGCGCCGCGATGTCGTGCGTGTGGGGCGAGCGCAACGCCTCTATACCCAGCTCCTTGAGCTCCGCAGGCAAGCCGGAATGGAAGAACACGGGGAGAAGGGAACCGGTAATCGCGATGGAGAGCAGGGTTCCGAACTCATAGGAGACTTCCTCCACGCCGGCTGCCATTCCGGTGCGGTGGATGGGCGCTGCGCCGATGATGGCGGTGGAGGAAACCGACATCGTCAAGCCGGCACCCATCCCGGCGCCAGCCAGGCCGGCGAGGAAGAGGGCAAAGTGATCCTGCTGCGCGGCCCAGACGGCGCCGCCGATGCCCAGCGCCATGCACGCGAAGCCGCCGCTGATAAGGGGGAGGAAGCCCACGCGGTGGAGAATGGAGCCACCGAGCGCGGACATTGGCAGGGCGGCGAGCGCGACCACGGAGATAGACAGGCCCGCGTGCAAGGGCGACATGGAATCCACCAACTGCAGCTTCTGGGTGGTCATCATCTCTAACCCGGCCATGCCGAACATGGCGCCGCCCGCGGCGATGACGCCGCCGCTGAAGATGGGGGAGCGGAAGATGTCAAAGGTTAAGAGGGGATCCGAAAGGCGCGCTTGGCGGCGCACAAATAGGCTCGCACCCAGCACGAAAACCGCGGCGGTTACGCCGATGAGCAGCGCCGAGCGATGGGTGCTGGCCGCGGACTTGATGGCGGTGATGAGGCTAGCCAGCGTCACTAGCGCGTAGAGCGAGGAGGCCAGGTCCCAGTGCTTGGCGGGGTTGGGAATATTGGGCGGGGCCAGGGCGAGCGTAAGCGCCAGGGCGCCGATGACAATGGGCACGTTGATGAGGAATACCGAGCCCCACCAGAAGTGCTCGAGCAAGAACCCGCCCACGGTGGGCCCTGCGGCCGCGCCGACGACGGCCACCGAGCCCCAGATGCCGATGGCGGTATTGCGCTCAATCTCGTCTTCGAATGTGAGGCGGATGAGTGCCAGCGTGGCCGGCATCATCGTGGCTGCGCCCAGGCCGAGGAAGGCGCGTGCTGCCACCAGCGCCCAGGCGGTGGGAGCTAGGGCTGCGGCGAGGGAGGCGAAGCCGAAGAGTATGAGCCCGATAGTAAACATGCGGCGGTGGCCCACGCGGTCCCCGAGCGTGCCAGTGCCCAGCAGGAGCCCGGCGAGCATGAGGGGATAGGCGTTGATGATCCACAGCTGCTGCGTATCCGTGGTGTGGAGCTCGTGGGTCAGCACCGGCAGGGCGGTGTAGAGGATGGAATTATCCAGACCGATCATCAAAAGGCCCAGGGAGATTACCGCGAAGAAGGTCCACCTGTGCAGCGGCGTTGACTGCGAGGTATAGGCGCGCCGGGCCGCTCGATGGGTGGTGGTGTGGACTCTGGTCATGAAGTGAAACTGTAACGAACGTTCGCTATTGTTTCAACCCAAGGATCCGGCTTGTATGCAAGCTCACATGTGGGGTGGCGTGTGAGAATTGAGTACTTGAGTGGCATGTCCGCAACTTTGTGAGGACACTAGTAGGAGAAAGAGACTTTTCGAAGAAAGTGGAATCATGGCTCGTAGTTATGCAGAACAATTAGTAGCGACCCTGGAAAACCAGGGCGTGACAAAGATTTATGGTCTGGTCGGTGACTCTCTTAACCCCATCGTCGACGCGGTGCGTCGTTCCTCCATCAAGTGGGTGCACGTCCGCAACGAAGAGGCAGCGGCCTTTGCCGCTGAGGCAGACTCCCTGACCACTGGCAAGCTGGCTGTGTGCGCGGCCTCCTGCGGCCCGGGCAACACCCACTTCGTGCAGGGCCTTTATGATGCCAACCGCAATGGCGCCAAGGTCCTTGCCCTGGCTAGCCATATTCCTTCCCGCCAGATTGGCTCCCACTTCTTCCAGGAGACTCACCCCGAGGCCCTGTTCAATGAGTGCTCCGGCTACTGCGAGATGGTCAACTCCGCCGAGCAAGGCGCCGTTATCCTGCACCACGCCATCCAGTCCACCATGGCTGGCAAGGGCGTGTCCGTCCTCGTCATCCCGGGCGATGTATCCACCCAGGAAGCCGAGAATGACGCCTTCACCGATTCCGTCATCTCCACCGGCCGCCCCGTGGTGTACCCGGACCCAGTAGAGGCTGCGGCTTTGACCCAGGCCATCAACAAGGCCAAGACCGTGGCCCTTTTCGTGGGCTGCGGTGCCAAGGATGCTCGTGAGCAGGTGCTCGCCCTCGCTGAGAAGATTAAGGCCCCCATCGGCCACGCCCTCGGCGGCAAGATGTACATCCAGTATGACAACCCCTTTGACGTGGGTATGTCTGGCCTGCTCGGCTACGGTGCGGCCCATACGGCTACCCACGAGGCAGACCTGCTCATCCTTCTGGGAACCGACTTCCCCTACAACGACTTCCTGCCTCAGGCCAACGTTGCCCAGATCGATATCGACGGCTCCCACATTGGACGCCGCACCAAGATCTCCTACCCCGTCACCGGTGACGTGGGAGCAACCATCGAAAACATCCTCCCGCACGTCGAGGAAAAGAAGGACCGCAGCTTCCTTGACCGCATGCTCAAGGAGCACTACAACAAGCTCAACCACGTCGTCGATGCTTATACCAAGAACGTGGAAAAGATGCAGCCCATCCACCCCGAGTTCGTGGCCAACATCATCGACGAGGAAGCCGCCGATGACGCGATCTTCACCGTGGACACCGGTATGTGCAACGTCTGGGGTGCTCGCTACATCACCCCGAACGGCAAGCGTCAGCAGATTGGCTCCTTCCGCCACGGCACTATGGCCAACGCACTGCCCATGGCCATCGGTGCTCAGGCCGGCAACGAAGGCCGCCAGGTCATTTCCTTCTCCGGTGACGGCGGACTCTCCATGCTCATGGGTGAGCTCATCACCGTCAAGACCCACAACCTGCCGGTGAAGATCTTCGTATTCAACAACTCCTCACTCGGCATGGTCAAGCTGGAGATGCTGGTACAGGGACTGCCGGAGTTCGGCACCGACCACGATCACGTGGACTTCGCCTCCATCGCCCAGGCAGTGGGCATCAAGCACGTGCTTATCGAAGACCCGAAGCAGGCACGGAGCCAAATCCGCGAGGCCTTGGACTTCAACGGCCCAGTCCTCGTCGATATGGTCACCGACCCCAACGCCCTGTCCATCCCGCCCACACTGACTTTCGCGCAGCTCATGGGCTTCTCCAAGGCTGCCACCCGCACCGTCTTTGGTGGCGGCGTTGGTCAGATGCTGACCATGGCGCAGTCCAACCTGCGTAACATTCCGCGGCCTTAATTAAGCTGCTTCTTTCGTCCTGAGTGTGGGGCCGGTACAAACTCGTACCGGCCCCACACTGCTGTCTAGAGAGGCTCTGCGGAATTCACAAGCCTGAAGCTTTGTGGATATAGTGCGGGGTTACACGGGCGTACTCTAATTGCCCTGTGTCTGGTTGCCTTGCAATAAATCTACGAGGATCGGCATCGCCGATGATGGGTTCGGGACCTTCCGCCCTGGCCGCATATCTGGGTCACTAGTTCGCGCCAACGCACAAGCGTCATGCACCCCGTCGAAAGGGAATGTCGGCGATAGGATCTTTTTCTTCACGAGGCCCAACTTGGTGACAAGCTCATCTAGCTGGTTTGAAGTAAGTGGCGCGCGTTTCCTTTCGGCGTGCCAGCGCAGCCACACCTCGAACTTGAGATTCGAGACTAAAAGCTGAATCTCTTCCTGCTCGGCGAGCGAAATTGCTGCAGACAGCGCATGGTGTTCGTCCACGTCGACTAAGCACACACAATCGTCGAAGCGCTTTCCATTCCGCACAGCTTCGTCTCGCTCGACTATGCACTTTTGGACGACTTTCAGCGGGTCCTTGCCTACAGCAAAGGACTTAACGCAAGCAGTCGCTCCTTTGCTTCGCAGATATTTGTTCAGACCCTCAACATACTGCGGTTCGGTGCGGGTGCCTTCGGTGACGACAAGAATGCGCCGCGCAAGCTGGCGGGCGGGCCTAGAAGGACGTCGCCGCGGTCTTCTTTCCATGTGCTTAACCTTCTCCTGAGTCAATGAGTGCAGCGAAGAGGCTCGGGGAAAGCCTCGGCGTGCCGCCGTATCGTCCGGTGAGGTAGCGCTTTGCCACGTTGGCGTCAGGATGCCTAGGGAAATCAGCCAGGCAAGTCAGTTCGGTTGCGCCCTCATAAGTCTTATCGCTGAACCATATTTGCTCAGGCTCAAGGTGAACATCACTTAGTGGGGAGAGGATAAAGGACTCGTGGCTGGTGAAGACGAGCTGTGCATGACGGGAATTAACCACCGGATCCGCGAAGGCGCTGAGGAGCACCTCAAGCAAGTGTGGGTGAAGACTCGCATCAATCTCGTCGACGAGCAGTAGTCCTCCCTGTCGCAGAGCTTCCAGCGCGGGAACCGCTATAGCCAGCCACGCGATTGTTCCATCGCTCTCCTCTTCAATTGAGAAGGGCGGGCAGTCTTCGGCGGTGCCGCGGTGCGTGAAAAGGAAGCGCCGTACGACCTGCTCGAGTTCGTCATCCGCCAGTTCCGACGGGCCGTTCGTCTCATGTAGGTTTTCGATATCTGTGCCGGTGTTGTCACCCGTGCGCAGGTCCTGGTGAAAGCGCTGAACCGCACGCCGAATTCTTTCCGGGATGTTGGTTTCCTCCAAGCTGACGCTCATCACGCCTATGTCCGCTACCTGTAGTAATGCCTCGAGGTCACCAAAAGTAGTGTCCCCATCGGCCAAAGAATCGGCGATGTTAGCCAAGCGCTTCGCGCGGTGAGAATCTTTGACTAGGACAATGTCGAAGCTCCCAACGAGATCGCGTGCGAAGCTATGTAGCGGTGAGTTCTTCAACAGGAGCGCGCGGCTTAGGACCAGTTCTCGAGGGGTTACCTCTAGAGTGCTGCGGAAGCTTGGGTGGGTCCGGAGGAGGTTGTCCTTGCGATTGCGAACCAGTATCTTTCGCCAACGCGAAGTGGGGACGTCATTCAGCCACTCTTGTACTATCCCTTCCGCATCAACTTCGAAGCCGTACACGTAGCGGCGGCCTTCGTGGACGAGATCTAGTTCGTAGAGGCTCGTCCCAGTTTGGGAGATTCCATCCAGCTTAAAGGGGGCGCGAGTCATCGACTTTGCAGCCTGCCACATGGTGGCGGAGTGCTTGATCGCGCTAAATGCATAGTAAATGGCGTCTAAAATGGCAGACTTTCCAGTCGCATTTCCCCCGAAGATTCCGGCTAAGGGGTAACTCACAGAGTTCCAGTCTCCGTCCTTGGGCCGGAGGGTTTTTAGAGAAGGACGAAGGAGATCGACCGTAACCTCATCGCGGATGCTTTTATGGTTACGGACGGTGAAGCTAAGCAGGATCATGTGCACACAATATCACTCGGAATGGCTCTATTTGAACGATTTTCGAGAAAAGTGACTAGCTCCGCTTTGGTTCGCGGATGGGAATGAGAATGAGAGCTCCGATGAGGAGCACCGCGCCGATGGCGAGTACCCCGCCGCGGTCGCCCTGGCCGAGCAGCGAGACAAAGATGCCGAAGAGCAGCGGCGTCAGCCAGCTCACGGCCCGCCCGGTGGTGGCGTAGAGGCCAAACATTTGGCCCTCCCGCCCCGGTGGTGCCACTCGCGCCAGGAAGGCGCGGGCGGAGGCCTGCGCAGGTCCCACGAAGAGGCAGAGCACGAGGCCACAGATCCAAAACACCGTCGGCCCCGAACCCACGTAGAGCACCCCGGCCATAGCCGTGAGGATGCCCAGGCAGGTGAGGATGATGGCCTTGGGTCCCACGAGGTCGTCGACAAGCCCGCCTACCACCGCACCTAACGCGGCGGCGACGTTGGCCACCACCCCAAAGATGAGGACATCGCCAGCGTTCAAGCCATAGACGGACACGCCTAGTACCGCGCCGAAACCAAAGACAGCGGAAAGCCCGTCGCGGAAGATGGCGGAGGCGAAGAGGAAGTAGAAGGCGTTGCGGTCCTGGCTCCACAGCTCACGCAGCGAAGACCACAGCTGGCGATAGGATTCGATAACCCCGCCAGTTTTCTCCCCCGAGGGAGTGATTTCCGGAACGCGCACCAGCACCGGGATGGCTGAGAGGCCGAACCACAGCGCGGCCAGCAGGGCAACGACCCGGATATTGAAACCGCCCTCGGTGGACAGCCCTAGCGCGCCGCCCTGGCCGGAGACGAAACCGAGGTAGCACACAAGCAATAACACGATGCCTCCGAAGTAACCGGCGGACCAGCCGAATCCGGAGATGCGCCCCACCTTGTCCTCATCGGCGACCTGATTGATCTGTGCGAAGTAGTTGACCTCGGCGAATTGGATGGTGACTGAGGCAAAAGCCAGCAGGGCAAGGCCCACCCAGAAGTACACGGGGGCGTCATTGCGCACGAAGAAGAGGGTGGCCATGGCCAGGAAGGTGATGAAAGTCCACGTGGCCAGCGCACGGCGGCGGGTGCCGAGCCTATCTGAGCGCTGCCCCATGACCGGGGTGACGGCAAAGATTACCAGGCCAGCAATGGTCATCGACCACGACAGCCACTGCGCCGGGGTATAACCAGAATCGATCTGCGTGCCCACCGAATCGGTGAGGTAGACGGCGAAGATGAAGGTGACAAGGACCGCGTTGAAGGCGGCGGAACCCCAGTCCCACATGGCCCAGGAGACAACCGTGAGCTTGTCGGTGCGTTTATCGGCCCGGGGGATGGGGGCGGTGGGGAGAGTCGGAGAGGTCATAGGCCGAAATCCTAAGCGTTGCGGGGGGAGTACGCAGCCTTTGTGCGTGGGCCTGGGGTGAGTTTCTCACAGCAAACGCTCAGAGAGCCTACAGTGGACTAGGAAACCTAGGTGGAATGATGCGATCTTGATGGCCAAGAATCGCGCCGCTGATACTGCAGGTGGTGCGAGGGCGAGTTTAGGAATTAAGTGACTTAAAAAGGTACTGAGAAGTACTGCGGAGTACCGAGTGAGTAAGGAGCACGAAACATGGAAGACAACAAAGGTGTGAAGGTACTCGTCGTTGATGACGAGCCCAATATCGTGGAGCTACTGACCGTTTCCCTGCGTTTCCAGGGATTCGAGGTCTTTAGCGCCAATTCCGGCAACGAGGCCATGCGGGTGGCCCGCGAGGTCAACCCGGATGCCTACATCATGGACGTGATGATGCCGGGAATGGACGGCTTCGAGCTTTTGGGCAAGCTGCGCGCGGAAGGCCTCGATGGCCCCGTGCTTTATCTCACGGCGAAGGATAGCGTGGACCAGCGTATTCATGGACTCACCATCGGTGCGGATGATTACGTGACCAAGCCCTTTAGTCTCGAGGAGGTCATCACCCGCCTGCGCGTGATTCTGCGCCGCGGCGCCGTGACCGATGAGGATCAGGCCGATGCCACCATTTCCTATGCCGACCTCACGCTCAATGATGACACCCACGAGGTGACTAAGGCCGGAGAGATCATCGATCTTTCGCCCACCGAGTTCAACCTCTTGCGCTACCTCATGCAGAACAAAGAGGTGGTGCTGTCCAAATCGAAGATCCTCGATAACGTCTGGCACTATGACTTCGGCGGCGACGGCAATGTGGTGGAATCCTACATCTCCTACCTGCGCCGAAAGATCGACACCGGCGATACTCCGCTCATCCACACCGTCCGTGGCGTGGGCTACGTGCTGCGCACCCCGCGCTCCTAGGGCGTTTGTTAAAGATCGCCTTTTTGAGATTGCTTGTATGAGATAGACGTCAGAGTGTTTATTTAATGACCTACAGGACCGAACCTAACCCCGCCGCGCTCACTGACAACGGTGGCACTGACAGCGGTGGCGCGGAAGCGTGGAAGCGGCGCATGCAGCGGCCCAAGCCCAAGGCCATGCCCTTGCGCACCTGGCTCGTGGTGCTGCTGGTGGTTGTCTCCGGACTGGGTTTGGCCGTGTCCTCCCTGGCCGTATCCTCCATCATGCGGGACGTGTTGTATTCGCGCGTGGATGATGAACTGCAAGATGCCACCCAGACCTGGGCACGGGAGGTCAGCAGTGACTCCTTCCAAGGGGACTATTCCAAGCGCCCGCCCACCGAATACATGGTGATGTTTTATACCCCTGATGGCAGTCTGCACTACACGGGCCCTTCGACCTCGACGCCTGATGCCAGCAACCTCTACATCGGAGCTGGCCCCACCACCGTCGGCTCCTTGGAAAATGACCGCCAGTGGCGCGCGGTGGCCACCGAGGAAAACGGGGTCATCACCGTCGTGGCCAAAGACCTGACCACGGAGAACGCCATTTTGAAGGGCTTGGCCGTAGTCCAAGTGCTCATTGTGGCTTTGGTCTTGGCCGTCATCGCAGCAGCGGGCTACTGGTTCATACGCAGGGCGCTTCGGCCCTTGCGGGTAGTAGAGAAGACCGCCTCTGACATCGCCGCGGGCGACCTAGATAAGCGCGTTCCTGAGTGGCCGCTGCACACCGAGGTGGGCCAGCTCTCGGCCGCGCTCAACGTCATGCTCGGGCAGCTGCAGCAATCAGTCATCAGCGCCCAAGACAAAGAGGAGCAGATGCGCCGCTTCGTCGGGGATGCCTCCCATGAGCTGCGCACCCCGCTGACCAGCCTGCACGGCTACACCGAGCTCTATCGTTCGGGGGCAACCTCGGATGTGGACATGGTCTTTTCCAAGATTGATTCCGAGTCCAAACGGATGTCTCTGCTGGTGGAGGACCTTCTGGCGCTGACTCGTGCGGAGGGCTCGCGCCTGGATAAGCGCCGGGTGGATATGCTGGAGCTCTCGCTCTCCGCTGGGTCTTCTGCCCGCGCGGCCTTTCCTAATCGCGAGATTACCGTGGTCAATGACACCCAATCCATTCCCGTGGTCGAAGGGGATCCGGACCGGCTGCATCAGATTCTGCTTAACCTCATCACCAACGGCTTGCGCCATGGTGGTCCGCAGGCCAAGGTCACCTTGCGGCTGCGCAAGGAGGGCGGCGATGTGCTTATCGATGTCCGCGATGACGGCAAGGGCATGAGCGCCCAAGACGCCGCCCACATCTTCGAGCGCTTCTATCGCGCCGATAGCTCGCGGACCCGCGATACCGGCGGATCTGGGCTGGGACTGGCCATTGTCAAGTCCCTGGTGGAGCAGCACGGCGGAAGTATTTCCGTCACCTCAAAGCCGGGGGAGGGCTCTACCTTCACGGTGCGGCTGCCTGCGCTGGAATCCGAATCCGATTAGGCCTCGCGGAAGCCGTCCTCATCGGTGCCGAGGTGCTGGCGAATGCGCGCAGCGGCCTCGTCCATGGCGGCTGGATCCGTGGAGTCCGCAGCGAAAGCCTTGGAGAGGTCATACTCCGTCATGGACTCGGCGGGGAAGAGGTGGATGTGGGTGTGGGGGACATCGAAGCCGGCGATCATGTAACCGGTGCGCGGGGTGCTAAAGGCATCCTTCAAAGCAACGCCGATTTCCAGTGCCACCTTGTTGAGGTGCGCCCACGTTGTTGGATCCAGGTCGGTCCACTTATCCACCTCAGCTATGGGTACGAGCAAGGTATGCCCGTAGCGCACGGGTTCAATGGATAAGAATGCCACGCAGGTATCGTCGCGGTAGACAAAACGGCCGGGCAATTCGCCGTTAATAATCTTGGTAAATACAGAAGCCATGTTCCTTAGGCTACCGCCAGTTAAGATAGTGGGCATGCGCATTCTCGTTATTGGCTCGGGCGGCCGTGAACACGCCCTGCTCAAAGGCCTAAAAGCTGACCCTTCGACCACTGAATTGCACGTTGCGCCGGGCTCGCCGGCCTTCGCCTCTCTCGCGCAGGTTCACCCTGAATACTCCCGCGTGGAGGATCCTGCGCAGATGCTCGAACTGGCGCAGAAGATTGACGCCGAACTCGTCGTCGTTGGCCCGGAGGTCCCCCTGGTCGCCGGCGTGACGGACGTGTTGCGCGCGCACGGCATCGCCGTATTCGGCCCCACCAAGGCTGCCGCGCAGCTGGAGGGTTCCAAGGCCTTTGCCAAGGACGTCATGGCCGCAGCCGGTGTGCGCACCGCGCGTGCCGAGCAGCTCGTGCCTGGATGCAGCGAGGCTGACATCGAAGAGTGCCTGGATAACTTCGGCCCGCACTACGTGGTCAAGGATGATGGCCTGGCGGGTGGCAAGGGCGTCGTCGTCACGCGCGATCGCATCGCGGCTCGCGCCCACGTGGACGAGGTACTTATTGCCGGGAATCCGGTGCTGCTGGAGTCTTTCCTTGATGGTCCTGAGGTATCGCTATTTTGCCTCGTGGACGGCGAGACCGTGGTACCTCTGCTACCAGCCCAGGACCACAAGCGGGCCTACGACAACGATGAAGGCCCCAATACCGGCGGCATGGGCGCCTATACGCCGCTGCCGTGGCTGCCGGAGGGCGGCGTGCAACGCATCGTCGATGAGGTGTGCACGCCCGTCGCCGCTGAGATGGTCAAGCGCGGGCAGCCCTATACCGGGCTGCTTTATGCTGGCCTGGCCTGGGGCAAGGAGGGCATCGCCGTCGTCGAGTTCAATTGCCGCTTCGGTGATCCAGAAACCCAGGCGGTGCTCAGCCTCCTTAAGTCCCCGTTGGCACAGGCACTTTATGCCACCTCCACGGGAGCGCTGGCACAGCTGCCGCCGCTGCGCTGGGAGCAAGGCTATGCGGTGACCGTGGTGCTCGCCGCGGCGGGCTACCCGCAGTCCCCGCGCAAGGGGGATGCCATCACCGGTGAGGGGCTCGATGATCCCGAGCGAATCCTGCACGCCGGGACCACCATCGCCGATGGACAGGTGCTCTCTGCCGGTGGCCGCGTGCTCAACGCGCTGGGCAAGGGGGCCACGCTGGAAGAGGCCCGCGCGGCCGCCTATAAGGTGCTTGACGGTATCACCATGGAGGGTGGATTCTACCGCCACGATATCGGCCTTGCGGCGCAGGAAGGGCGCATTAGCGTGCCGGAGGCCCGCTAGCGAATAAGCGGCTTAGCCGTTAATACCTACCGTGGGGCGAGGACGTGGAATAATAGCCGTCGTGGCTGAAAAGAAGAAGATTTCCAACGTCCTGTCCTCTCGTTATGCTTCCGCCGAGCTCTCCAATATCTGGAGCCCGGAGCATAAAATCATTCTCGAGCGCCAACTGTGGATCGCGGTCATGTGCGCACAGCGTGACCTCGGCGTCGACATTCCCGCGGCGGCCATCAAGGCATACGAAGCCGTGGTGGATCAGGTCGATCTAGATTCCATCGCCGCCCGCGAGCGCGTGACCCGGCACGATGTTAAGGCCCGCATTGAGGAGTTCAATGCGCTGGCTGGTTACGAGCACATTCACAAGGGCATGACTTCGCGCGATCTTACGGAGAACGTGGAGCAGTTGCAGATCCACAGCTCCCTGCGCCTGCTGCGGGACAAGGCCATTGCGGTGGTCAGCCACATTGGCAGGCACGCCGCGAACTACCAAACTCTCGTCATGGCTGGACGCTCCCACAACGTGGCTGCGCAGGCCACCACCCTGGGCAAGCGCTTCGCTAGCGCCGGCGATGAGATGCTGCTTGCCATCGAGCGGGTCGAAGACCTGCTGGGGCGCTACCCGCTGCGCGGCATCAAGGGCCCCATGGGCACTTCCCAGGACATGCTGGATCTCATGGGCGGATCTGAGGACAAGCTGGCTTCCTTGGAAACCGCCATCGCCGATCACTTGGGCTTCCACCGCATCTTCAACTCGGTGGGGCAGATTTACCCGCGCTCCCTCGACTTCGACGCAGTCTCCGCGCTCGTGCAGCTGGGAACGGCTCCTTCCTCCCTGGCCACCACCATCCGCTTGATGGCCGGCAATGAGACCGTCACGGAGGGCTTCAAAGAGGGCCAGGTTGGCTCCTCTGCCATGCCGCACAAGATGAATGCGCGCTCTTGCGAGCGCGTCGGCGGCCTCCAGGTCATCCTGCGCGGCTACCTCACCATGATCGCCGATCTCGCCGGCCAGCAGTGGAATGAGGGTGACGTATTCTGCTCCGTGGTTCGCCGCGTGGCGCTGCCGGATGCCTTCTTCGCCCTCGACGGACAGTTTGAAACTTTCCTCACCGTCCTGGAAGAGTTCGGTGCCTTCCCCGCCATGATTGACCGCGAACTCGAACGCTACCTGCCTTTCTTGGCCACCACCCGCATCCTCATGGCCGCCATCCGCGCAGGTGTTGGGCGCGAGACCGCGCACGAAGTCATCAAGGAAAATGCGGTGGCCGTGGCGCTGAACATGCGCGAGAACGGCGGCGGGCAAGACCTCATCGAGCGCCTCGCTAAAGATGAGCGCCTGCCGCTGTCCGCGCAGGATCTCAAAGATGCGCTTGCTGATAAGCACGCCTTCATCGGCGCAGCCGAGTCCCAGGTAAACCAGGTGCTCAACCGCATTCGCATCCTGGCAGCGGAGCACCCGAAGGCCGCCGCTTATACCCCGGGCGAGATCCTCTAAGCCCCAGCGCTGGGATAGGATAAGCACCATGCGCCCGTTGCTTTCATCCTATAAATTACTCGCCGCCGGAAAAGTCCGAGACATCTACGAGGTGGACGCTGACACCTTGTTGATGGTGGTCTCGGACCGTATTTCCGCCTATGACCACTCCCTTGAACCCGCCATCCCGGACAAGGGGAGGGTCCTTACGGCTATGTCAGCCTACTTCTTTGACGCCATCGACTTTCCCAACCACCTGGCAGGCCCGCTCGATGATGAGCGTATCCCCGCCGAGGTGCTGGGCCGCGCGATGGTCGTGCACAAGCTGGAGATGCTGCCCTTCGAGTGCGTCGCCCGCGGCTACCTCACCGGCTCGGGGCTCAAGGAGTACCAGGCCAGCGGCACAGTGTGTGGAGTGGAGCTGCCAGCGGGCCTGAAAGAGGCATCGCGCCTGCCTGAGCCGATCTTCAGCCCGGCCACCAAGGCCGAGCAGGGCGAGCACGATGAGAACGTCTCCTTCGAGGTCGTTGCGGCCAAGCTGGGAAGCGAGCGCGCGGAGGAGCTGCGCGCGGCCACCCTGCGCATCTACGCCACCGCCGCGAAGCTGGCGGAGGACAAGGGCATCATCTTGGCCGATACCAAGTTCGAGTTCGGTCTCGATGCGGGCGGCACCCTCATCCTCGCCGATGAGGTGCTGACTCCGGATTCCTCGCGCTACTGGCCGGCTGATTCCTACGTTGAGGGAGAGGTGCAGCCCTCCTTTGATAAGCAATACGTCCGCGATTGGCTTACCTCGCCTGCCTCCGGCTGGGACAAGGAATCCGATAGCACGCCCCCGCACCTGCCGGAAGACGTTGTTGCCGCCACCCGCCTGCGCTATATCGAGGCCTACCAGCGGATTTCCGGAAAGTCCTTCGCTGACTTCCTGGGCTAGCCGGCGCGTTTTACCTCGGCGCTGCAGGGGAGAAGGGCACGCGTAGAATGTGTCGTCATGACTACCCAACCCCCAGTAGCGCCTAAGCACCCCACCACCCGCCAGTTTCATGGCCGGACCTTTGTGGATAACTATGAGTGGCTGCGTGATAAGAAGTCACCCGAGACGCTGGCCTACCTCAACGCCGAGAATGACTACACAGCCGCGAAGACTGCTCACCTAGAGCAGATGACTGAGAACATCTTCCAGGAGATCAAATCGCGCGTGAAGGAGACGGACATGTCCGTGCCCACCCGCCGCGGTGGCTATTGGTATTACGGGCGCTCCGAGGAGGGCAAGAACTACGGCTATTCCTGTCGTATCCCCGTGGCGGAGGGCTCTGATCCCTGGGCAGCTCCCACCATCCCGGAGGAGGGCTCTCCCGCCGGCGAACAGATCATCCTCGATGCCAATGCGCTGGCGGAGGGCCACGAGTTCTTCTCCATCGGTGCGGCATCGGTCTCTGATTCAGGCCGCTACCTGGCCTATTCCGTGGACTATGCTGGCGATGAGCGCTTTAGCCTTTCCATCCGGGACCTGGAGACTGGCCAGCTGCTCGAGGATCGCCTCGAGGGCATCTTCTACGGAGCAACCTGGGTGGGGGATTCCTTCATCTTCTATTCCACCGTCGATGATGCGTGGCGCCCCGATACCGTGTGGCGCCACAAGGTAGGAACCCCGCAGTCCGCGGATGTCGCTGTATTCCGTGAGGAGGATCAGCACTTCAACGTCAGTATCGGGGGCTCGCGCAGCGATAAGTACCTCTTCATTGGCGTCGGTTCCAAGATCACCTCGGAGATGTGGGTGCTGGAACAAGACAACCCCGAGGGCGAGTTCCGCAGCCTGTGGGAGCGAAAAACCGGTGTTGAATATGACGTCGACCATGCGGTGGTAGCCGGCAGGGACTATTGGGTTGTCACCCACAACGCCACGGGGCCGAACTTCGAGGTGGGGTATACGGGCGTCGACAAGCAGGCTCCACTGACACAGCTGGAGGTGCTCCTGCCACATCGCGATAACGTGCGCGTGGAGGGCGTGGATACCTACCGCGACCAGATCGTGGCCAGCTATCGCCGCGATGGAATCGGGCGCGCGGCCGTGATGCGTTTGGGTGATGCGGGATTTGGCGAGTTCAGTGAGCTGACCTTCAACGAGGAACTCTACAGCGTGGCCGTGGGCGGCAACCCGGAATGGGATGCGCCGGTGCTGCGAGTTAGCTATGTCTCCTATATTCAGCCCGCGCAGCTCTTTGACTACCGCGTAGATACTGGCGCCTACACGCTGCTCAAGGAGCAGGAGGTGCCCGGCGGCTATGACAAGGAGGAGTACGTGGCCTACCGCCTGTGGGCCACTGCAGCAGACGGTACCGAGATCCCCATCTCCGTAGTACACCGCGCCGACCTTGACCGCACGCGCCCCCAGCCGCTGCTGCTCTACGGCTACGGCTCCTATGAAAGCAGCATGGACCCCGGCTTTTCCGTGACGCGTCTGTCCCTCATGGACCGCGGGATGATCTACGCGGTGGCGCACGTGCGTGGCGGTGGGGAGATGGGCCGCAAGTGGTACGACGAGGGCAAACTCCTGCAAAAGAAGAACACCTTCACCGACTTCATCGCCGTGGCCGATGAGCTCATTGCCTCCGGGGTGAGCACGCCTGAGCACATGGTGGCCGAGGGCGGTTCTGCTGGTGGCATGCTCATGGGCGCGGTGGCCAATATGGCACCGGACCGTTTCCGTGCCATCCAGGCGGTGGTGCCCTTCGTGGACCCGCTGACCTCTATCCTCATGCCGGAGCTGCCGCTGACGGTTACCGAGTGGGAGGAATGGGGCGATCCTTATCACGATTCGCAGGTCTATGACTACATGGAGTCCTATTCGCCCTATGAGAACGTGGAGGCCAAGGACTACCCGGACATCCTGGCGATAACCTCCTTGAATGACACCCGCGTGCTCTACGTGGAGCCGGCCAAGTGGATAGCCAAGCTGCGCGCCACCGCCACCGGGGGAGAGTTCCTGCTCAAGACCGAGATGGTCGCCGGCCACGGCGGAGTATCTGGGCGCTATGACAAGTGGCGTCAGGGCGCCTTCGAATATGCCTGGACCATCAACAAGGCAACCTCGCTCGAACGCTAGGGATTAGAGCGGGCTCTTAGTGGGGCCCGGATCCCTCGCTCGCCGCGCGCGGGCCGGGCTGCTGTGGGATACTGCAGACTATGCATGGCCAACTTCTGGTTTCAATTTCCAGCATTTTTGCAGATACAAGGGGGCCGGCGGCTAACCTTTTGCGCTCGCTCGATGGGGAAGGCATTCCGGTGTCTTTGCTTATCGCACCGCACATCGACGGACACTGGCATCTGGCCAAAGATGCCTCCACCCGGGACTGGCTCAAAGACGAGGAGGCAGCCGGGCGCGTTCTCATACTCAACGGCTTTGACCGTGCGGTCCAGGGGCGCCGGGCAGAGTTTGCCAATCTCGATTCACACGAGGCGCGCCTGCGTTTGCGCGGCGCCACCCGCCAGATGGCGCAGATCGGTTTCAACCCGCGCATCTTTGCCCCGCCGCGCTGGCGCATGTCCCCGGGCACGCTGGAGGTCCTCCCGGAGTTCGACTTTGACCTCGCGGCTTCTACTCGCGGCATCCACGAGCTGGCCACGGATACGCTCCACCAGGCGCGCAACCTCTCCTTCGGTGAGGGCTTCGGCGCTGCCAAATGGTGGCGCCGCAACATCATTCACGCGGCGGAGCGCTCAGCAGCGCGGGGCAATACCGTGCGCCTTTCGGTCTCCGGGCGCAACCTGGACGATAAGAAAGTGGCGCATGATTTCTGCAAGGCCGTCGAGCGCGCCGCTAGCGCCGGGGCGGTCCCGGCTGACTACGGCGTGTATCTCAACCACGGCTAGGCGCGCCCTCCCTCACCCACGGTGGCACGGAGGGGGAGAGAAGTGCCTAGAGTCCCAGGAAAGCGCGCAGGGGCTTGGGCAGGGCTTCGACAAGCGCGGGTGGCAAGGTTGCGCGCAGGCTGCCCAGGATGACGGCAATGCCGGGGATGGCTACGAGCGCGGCCACCAGTGCGGCCACGAGCGGTGCGGAGGTGGCGCTAGAGCCGGAGCTCAGCGAGATGTCCTCGTCATTATCTTCCGGCGGGTTGACCGCGGAAGATCCCTCCAGGTTGAATCCCACCTTGACCGGGTCATGGTCGGAGGAGCGGAAGGGGGAGGCGTCGAGGAGGTCCACGGCGTTGTAATTGCGGCGCGAGTACTCGAAGGCCAGGGGCTCATCGGCGTTGATGTTCCACACCTGGGCGTCGCGCAGCTTGGCGCTGGCGGTGTCGTTGGCCAGGACATGGTCGAGGGAACCCAGCAGCCCATCGAATTGATAGGAAGCATCGGCATCGTATTTCTCCGCGGGCACGGTGTAGCCGTTGCTGCGGAATAGTGAGAGGGCATCCTCGCGGGAGTAGGTGTTGAGGTCCCCCATGACGAAGATGGCCTTGTCCTTCCAATCCTCCTGCTTGTATAGGTGATCCAGCACGGCCTGGGCCTGCGCGTTGCGGAGGTTGGCGTTGTTGCCCTGGCCGTCGCCATGGTCGGCGTCGCCATTTGCTACCGAACCCTTGGACTTAAAGTGGTTGGCTACGGCGACGAAAGTCTCGGTGACCTTGTCATCGGTGGCGGCGAATTCCTGGGCAAGAGGCTCGCGGGCGGTGCCGCTAAAGCGCGTGTCGTCGAAGATGCGGGATGGCCCCACCGGCTTCACGCGGTCTAACTTGTAAATGAAGGCGGTGCGGATGACGTCGGGGTTCGCGGGAACCTCCTCGGGCGAGCGGACATAGTCCCAGTTCCCGCCGTTTTTATTGAGCTCCGCGGTCAGGTGGGCCACGGCCTGGTCGCGCTTGGCGATGTCCCCCGTAACCGCGTATCCATCCTCGATCTCCGACAGCGCCACGACGTCGGCGTCGAGGCCGTTGATGGCGGCCACGATTTTGGTCTGCTGGTCGTTGAAGGCGGATTCGGTGTAGGCGCCGCGGGTCTTGCCGCTCTTGACGGTGACCGGATTGCCGTCTTTGTCGGTGAAGGGAGTCGCGCCCACATCCTTGCCCAAGGTGGTGAAGTAGTTGAGGACGT
Source organism: Corynebacterium sp. UBA4397 (assembly GCF_002390965.1). NCBI lineage: Bacteria > Bacillati > Actinomycetota > Actinomycetes > Mycobacteriales > Corynebacteriaceae > Corynebacterium > Corynebacterium sp. UBA4397. Next base: position 12,932 of record NZ_DGRD01000038.1, on the reverse strand, counting down.
TGAAGGCGGCGACGGTGTAGTCACCTTCCACATCCAGCGCGTTTAGCTCGTCGGCGCGGGAGTCCTCCCAGGAGATGGGGAGATCGGCGGCGCTATTAGCACCCGTGAGCGGGGCGGTGGGCTGGAAGCGCCAGGCCTCGTGCGAGTAGTCCAAGATAACCGGGTGCTGGAAGTGGACAACGTCCGTGGTGCGCAGGGACGTGATGGTGCTCCCGCCGTCCTGGGTGATATACGGCAGCGCGGTGTTCTGATCGCCGTCGAGGTAGTTGCGGGTGCGGCCGTCATCCAACGTAATGAGGCGGGCTGCGTTCTCCGCCGCCAGCTGCTGCAGTGGGGAGTTGGGATCGGTGGAAGGCAAGTGGACGTCGGAAGGCTGGCGCAGGGCCTGCGTGCCGGGGGCGAGCCCCACGGTGCCGAACTTGTTGAGCTCGTAGTTATTGGTCACGGTGTGCGCGCCGGGTTTGATGAGCATGTGCTCGAGAGGCTCGCGGGCCTCGTCGCCGGCGGGGAGCTCCGGGAGGGACAAGGCGGTGACAGGCGGCAGTGCCTCCTCGAGATGGTCGGCAGAGCTGGCGGTAATCTGGGTGGAATCGAAGTACTCGGAGACCTTTCCTGTGACCTCGACGGAGTCCCCGATAGTCGGATACGCGGCGGTGGGCGAGCTGCCCATGTATACAAAAATTGCGGGGGAGGCCTCGGGCACGGAGTCCCCGGTGCCGCCGGTCTGCATGCTAAAGCCATTGCGGCCGCCCTCGGACCATACGCCGGTGACAACGCCGGTGGTGGTCACCGTCTGATCCTGGAGCGGGGAGTGCGCGCCGCTTCCCTGGATGGCGGAGATCTCGGTGATGGTGCCAGGCTCTGCGGGGTTCTCGGGATCCGTGGGGTTAGTCGGATCGGTAGGCTCACCGGGCTCGGTGGGTTCTGTGTTTCCAACACCGCTGGACTGCGGGGTGGGGGCGCCAGTGCTGAAGTCGGCGGAGTTATCGTCCGTGTCGGTGCCAGCAGCATCACGCGCGACGGAGAATTTATTGCTGGCAGCGGGTGCGGGAGAACCCTCGAAGACGCTGGCGCCGCCGTAACCCACGGTGTCGATGACTTCCGCGCCCTTGCTTAAGCGGACGGAGCCTTGCTTGGCACCCATGGCCAGCTCGGTCGTTGCATCGGGGGAGGATAGGGCGAGGCCAGAGTTGGTGCCCGCTTTGGCCTGGATGAGGTAGTGGCCGCCTGCGGGAATGCTGCCGGACAGCGGGGCGGTGCCGCCGGTGTTGCCGTTAGCGGCGAGGTAGGCCACGGAGTAGCCCTCGAGAGAGATCTCTTGAGCGGTGGGGTTGAAAAGCTCGATGAAGTCGTGGATATAGGGGGCGCCACCGTTGCCACCGCCGCCATAGACCTCGGAGATGACAACGGCGGAGCCGTCGGGGGCGGCGTGGGCTGGTACAGCAACGGTGGCCGCGATGGTGGCCACAAGGGTGGTCGAGGCGACCAAGGACGCGATGGCGCGGGCGCCGAATGCGCGAGAATACATGGAAGAACCTTCGTGTAGAGAGAGAAAAGCGATGGGCATTTCCGTTTATATTGCACGTGCTAAACGCATGTGTGGCGGGGGCAACCATGCACCTGCGACTTCATGTTTAGGCAGCTGAGAGTTCATTTATAGGCCTGTGGAGTTCAAGCGGAGTTCACCTCTTTGGCCGTGGGTTTGGCGCCGGGTTTGGCGCCGTGGGTATGGGAGCGTGGCCCAGGCGGGTGGAAACGGAAACATATGGGGGTGATCTCAACCGCTCGGGCGGGTAGGAACCAGCGGGTCCAGCGGGTTAAACTATGCTTCGCAGACCAAGCCCCACACAGTAAAGGCAAAATTTCATGGCTCGTGTTGTTGTCAATGTCATGCCCAAGGCTGAAATCCTGGATCCGCAGGGACAAGCCGTCGTTCGCGCCCTCGGTCGCATCGGAGTCAGCGGGATAAGTGATGTCCGCCAAGGAAAGCGCTTCGAGCTGGAGATCGATGATTCCGCCGTCTCCGCCGCAGACCTAGAGAAGGTAGCAGCCACCTTGCTGGCCAATACCGTCATCGAGGATTACGAGGTCGTCGGTCTGGAGGTCCAGTAAGTGACCGCCAAGATCGGAGTTATTACTTTCCCCGGCACGCTCGATGATGTCGATGCCTCCCGTGCCGTGCGCACCGCCGGGGCCGAGGCCATAAGCCTCTGGCACGCCGACGCCGACCTCCATGGCGTCGATGCCGTGGTCGTCCCCGGCGGCTTTTCTTATGGTGACTACCTTCGCTCCGGGGCTATCTCGGCGCTGGCGCCCGTCATGCAATCCGTCATTGAAAAGGCACGCGGTGGCATGCCCGTGCTCGGCATTTGCAATGGTTTTCAGATCCTNNTGGACCACCGAGTTTGAGCAGGGGCAGAAGATCCTCATCCCCTCCAAGCACGGAGAGGGCCGCTTCCAGGCCGATAGCGAAACCCTGCGCGCGCTGGAGGAAGAAGGCCGCGTTGTCTTCCGTTACACCGATAACTACAACGGCTCCCTCAACGCCATCGCCGGTATCACCAACGAGACTGGGCGCGTCGTCGGCTTGATGCCGCACCCTGAGCACGCTATCGACACCCTCACCGGGCCCTCCCTTGATGGCCTGGGCCTGTTCGTATCCGCCATCAAAGCCGTCGCGAACGCCGCCGCATAAGCCACCGCGAAAGCTATAAGGAGAGCGAAAATGACCGTTCACAACGACACCGTCGATCAGGCTTTAACTACCCCTGGCCAGTCCCAGCCCTATCGCGAGCTCGGGCTCAAGGATGACGAGTACCAGCGCATCCGCGATATCTTGGGCCGCCGCCCCACTGACGCGGAGCTGACCATGTACTCGGTCATGTGGTCCGAGCACTGTTCCTATAAGTCCTCCAAGGTTCACCTGCGCTACTTCGGCGAGACCATGACCGAGCAGATGGGTTCCAAGATCCTCGCCGGCATCGGTGAGAACGCCGGCGTCGTCGATATCGGCGATGGCAATGCGGTGACCTTCCGCGTGGAATCCCACAACCACCCCTCCTACGTCGAGCCCCACCAGGGCGCAGCTACCGGCGTCGGCGGCATCGTCCGCGACATCATGGCCATGGGCGCGCGTCCCATCGCCGTCATGGATCAGCTGCGCTTCGGTCCCGCCGATGCCCCGGATACCAAGCGCGTCCTGCCCGGCGTGGTCAGCGGTATCTCGCACTACGGCAACTGCCTGGGCCTGCCCAACATCGGTGGCGAGACCGTCTTTGATGAGTCCTATGCCGGAAACCCGCTGGTCAACGCCCTGTGTGTGGGCACGCTCAAGGTCGAGGACCTCAAGCTGGCCTTTGCCTCCGGCACCGGCAACAAGGTGATCCTCTTTGGTTCGCGCACCGGCCTCGATGGCATCGGCGGCGTCTCCGTGCTGGCCTCGGACACCTTCGAGGATGGCGCCGAGCGCAAGCTTCCTGCCGTGCAGGTGGGAGACCCCTTCGCAGAGAAGGTCCTCATCGAGTGCTGCCTCGACCTCTACAAGGCCGGCGTCGTCGTCGGCATCCAGGACTTGGGTGGCGCGGGCCTGGCCTGCGCCACCTCCGAGCTGGCTGCCTCCGGTGACGGCGGAATGGAAGTCAACCTCGACGAGGTTCCCCTGCGCGCTGAGCACATGACCGCCGCGGAGATCCTCGCCTCCGAGTCCCAGGAGCGCATGTGTGCGGTCGTGGCCCCGGAGAATGTGGAGAAGTTCAAGGAAATCTGCGCCCACTGGGACGTCACCTGCGCCGAAATCGGCGAGGTCACCACCGGGAAGCACCTCATCATTCGCCACCACGGCGAGGTCGTCGTCGACGCCCCCGCGCACACCATCGCCAACGAGGGCCCCGTCTACGATCGTCCCTTTGCCCGCCCCGACTGGCAGGATGATCTCCAGGTCTACCGCGGCATCGAGAACGCTGACCTGGGAGAGGCTCTGCTCCAGCTCGTTTCCTCCCCGGCGCTGTGTTCGCGTGATTTCATCACGGACCAATATGATCGCTACGTCCGCGGCAACACCGTCCAAGCTCAGCATGCCGATTCGGGCGTCCTGCGCATCGACGAGGAGACTGGCCGCGGCGTGGCTGTCTCGGCGGATGCCTCGGGCCGCTACACCAAGCTGGATCCGAACATGGGCGCCCGCCTGGCTCTGGCTGAGGCTTATCGCAACGTGGTTGTCACCGGCGCGCGTCCGGTGGCCGTCACAAACTGCCTCAACTATGGTTCCCCGGAGAACCCCGATGTCATGTGGCAGTTCCGCGAGTCCGTCCACGGGCTTGCCGACGGCGCTGTGGAACTGAGCATCCCCGTCTCCGGCGGCAACGTTTCCTTCTACAACCAAACCGGCGATGAGCCGATCCTGCCCACCCCGGTCGTCGGCGTGCTCGGCGTCATCGAGGATGTGCACCAGGCCATTGGCCACCGCCTCGGCACCGTCTCCGAGCCCGAGGTCATCGTGGCCTTGGGTGAGACCAAGGACGAGTTCGGTGGTTCCATCTGGCAGCAGATCTCCGGCGCCGGCCTCAACGGCCTGCCGCCTCAGGTGGATCTGGCCAACGAGCAGGCACTGGCTGATTTCTTCATCGGCAACACCTCGCTGACCGCGGCGCATGACGTCTCCGAGGGTGGCATCGCCGTCGCTGCCTTCGAGATGGCCAACCATGCGGGTACCGGCCTGAATCTCGACCTGTCGAAGATTCACTCCGATCCTTTCGTGGCCGCTTTCTCCGAGTCGGCATCCCGCGTCCTCGTGGCCACCACCGCCGATCGCGTGGACTCCGTTCTCCAGCGCGCCGGCGAGCTCGGCATTCCCGCCGCCGTCGTGGGCGAGACCAATGACTCCGGTGAGTTCACCTTCGGCGATGCCAGCCTGCCGCTCGCACAGCTGCATGAGGCCTGGGCCGCGACCTTGCCAGGCCTCTTTGGCCACGCGGTGGGGGCAAACTCCGTCGTCGAATAAGCGCCTCTAGCGCCTTTAAGCTCACACAGCCTTAGCCTCTGGGGTTCAACCCCGGATGCTAAGGCTGTTGGCGTCTTCACGTGATTGTCGGCACATCTATTTGCTTCTCACACAGTGTCAGGAAGTTGACTTAAGGACATGGATCATCACCACGAACTCCTGCCGATAGGCCTGTTTTTCCCAGCTTGCAGGAATTAGCGTGCGCATGCTGCGTTACTACCAAGGTCACGGACTCATTGAGCCGGATTATGTCAATGAAAGCAGCGGGCGGCGCTTCTACCGCGCTGAACAAGTGAAAGAAGCCGCCCTGGTCATGAGGCTGAGGGCCGCTGGTTTTTCCGTGCGCTCAATCGCGCAGGTCCTCCCTGTTGTCGATGATCCTGCCCATACTGCCGTTGTGCTCGCCAGGCACCATGCGGATCTGGCGGCTAAAAGCGCGGCAGTACACCAAGAACTCGCCAACCTGGATCGGTTGCGAGCTTATTTGAAAGGACACCCTGAGATGAGCGAAGTGAAGATCGAGACCCTGCCTTCCTTGAAACTGGCCACCGTGCGGAGAGTTATAGACTCCTATGATGCGGAAGGCGAGCTGTGGAATGAGCTTATGGATTTACTGCGGCACAGTGATGCAGTGCTTCCCGCCAGCGGCCTTTCCGGCGCAACTTTCCACGACTCCGACTATCGCGATAGTGGTGTGGATATAGAGGTTTGGGTAGAGGTAACCGAAAGTTTTGAACCCCCGCAGGGGCTTGGATTCAGTGAACAGCCCGAATGCGAGATTGTTTCAGCCACTTTGCGCGGGGACTACTCCCAGGTGCCGGCAGTCACTCAAGAAATCGGTAAGTTTATCGCGGAAAGGAACGTGGAAACCGGTCCGATGTTCAACATCTATCATGTCGGACCTGCTCAGAACCCTGACCCAACTTCCTGGGTGACCCAATTGTGCTTCCCGCTGCGTGCGAGCCAGTAGCCGGGTGCATTCTGCGACGCTCTAAACCGCTACGTGCAGCTCGAAGTTCTCGGTCTGGAGTTTTGGCTCCAAAACTAGATCTGGCATCTGCACGGGCGTGAACCTATACTACGGAGGAGTAAGTACTGAGAAGGACTTTGAGTGGGTCGCGGTGGTGAATCTACGCAAAGTCCGGGGTTGAGGTTAGGGCATGAAGAAGGCAAACCAGCAGGCACACGCTTTGGGTGTGCCCACGGAGCCGCTGGTAAAACGCACGTATTGGGTCGCGGACCGTGGGCCACGCCCGCTCATTCGCGGCTGGGCGCACCTTGTGGCGGCGCTGCTGTCCGTCGTGGCCTCGACGGTGCTCATCACCTATTCCTGGATGACTCTGTCTTGGGGCCCGGCCCTCGGCGTCACTGTCTACGGGGTGGGCATCGTCTCCCTCTTTGGGGTTTCGGCTCTCTATCATCGAGGGCCGTGGACCACCGCGCGCGCAGTGCAGTGGTGGCGCCGCGCGGATCACGCCACCATCGCCGTCTTTATCGCAGCGACCTACACGCCGCTGTGCCTCATCGCGCTTTCCCCGAGCCAAGCAGCCTGGATGCTGGGCATAGCCTGGGCGGGTGCGACTCTCGGCGTGGTCTTAAACCTCGTCTGGATAACTCACCCGCGCTGGCTGGATGTGGTGGTGTACCTCTCCTTGGGATGGCTGGTGCTCCCGCTTATTCCTACGCTGTGGGCCACGGCTGGCCCCACGGTGGTGTGGCTGCTCTTCGCCGGCGGGATTGTCTATTCCCTGGGCGCTTTGGTCTATGGCTTCAAATGGCCCGGTCGCAATGCCCGCTGGTATGGCTATCACGAGCACTTCCACACCGCCACGATCGCCGCTGCTGCGGTGCATATCGTGGCGGTGTGGATGGTGGTTGTCTCCGCGGGGAACTAGCGCAGCAGCGGGTCTACCCCTGCGCCCTTGAGCATGGGCACGTCATGGACCTCGGCGGGCAGCCCGAAGCCCTCAACCAGGACCTCCGCCCACGGGCCCAGGGAATCCACCAGATCGTTGATGGCGGCGCGTGCGGCCTTGATCCTGCCGGAAGGCAGCTCCCGGTGCTCCTGATACCAGCCCGCGTGTTGGACTATGGTGTCGAAGGCGAAGAGGTGGCGCAGCTGCTCAAAGACCTGCCGGGCTTGTGAGCCTTCCTCGAGCTTTTCTTCCGCCTCCACCATGGCCTGGATGAGCAGTGCATCGACGCGCGCCCAGCCGGCAGCGATGAGGTGGTCCTGGCACTGGTCCACGATGGCGGCCGCTTGTACCCGGTCTGCTTTCCGCGCCGGCTGGATGCGGCGCACGAGGGCGAAGAGGACCGATTGTGCGCGGTCGTCGATAAGCTTGGCCTGGTAGGAAGGGTTAAACAGCGAGGCCGCCTCCGTTTCGCTAACGAGATCGCGCAGGCGCTGCAGGCGGGTGGTGAAGCCGGCTCGGCGCCGGACCACATCGCTGGCGGTGGTTGCCGCATACTTGACCGTCTCCCAGGGAGAGAGCTCATTCATCTCGCGGCCATAGGCGGTGAGCAGGTTCTTGCCCACCATCTGAATGAGGACGGTGTTATCGCCCTCGAAGGTGGAAAAGACATCCGAGTCCGCGCGGTAGGTGGTCAAGCGGTTCTCTGATATGTACCCGGCCCCGCCACAAGCCTCGCGGCATTCCTGAATCGTAGAGGTGGCGTGCGCAGTCTGTGCGGTCTTGATAGCCGCGGCGAGGGATTCCATCTCCCTGGAGGCAAACTTCTGTGCCTCGGTGGGCTCTGCCACCGACCACTTGCCGGCCTCCTGCTCGTCGTTGATTTCCTGGTAGCGTGCGAGAATCTGCACGTAGAGCAGGTGCAGCGCATAGGTGCGGGCGAGCGGAATGAGCAGGCGCCTGCGGTGCTGGCGGTGCTCAATGAGGCGCTTTTCGGCTCCTGTTGCTCCCTCGAACTGGCGGCGCCGAGTGGCATAGCGTACCGCGATGTCGAGAGCGGCCTGGGTGGCCCCGCCCGCGGCGCCGGCCACGCCGATGCGCCCGCGGATAAGCGTCCCCAGCATGGTGAAGAAGCGGGCATTCTGGTTGGAGATGGGCGAGTGATAGCGCCCATCCGCATCGACGTCGGCAAAGCGGTTGAGCAGGTTTACGCGGGGAACGCGCACCTTGTCAAAGCGCAGGGTGCCATTATCGACGCCGAGCAGGCCGCCCTTGTGCCCGTGATCCCCGGCGCTCACCCCTGGCAGCAGCGATCCATCGGCGTCACGCAGGGGAACGATAAGCGCGTGGACGCCGTTGGAACGGCCATCGCTCTCCGGGGTAATGAGCTGGGCAAAGACCACTGCGGCGCGACCATCAACGGCGGCATTGCCGATGTAGTTCTTCACGGCCGAATCCCGCGGGGTGTGGATGATGAACTCTTGAGTCTGCGGGTCATAGGTGGCGGTGGTCTCGAGGTTTTGCACGTCTGAACCGTGGCCGCACTCCGTCATGGCGAAGCAGCCGGGCAGCTCCAGGGAGGCTGCCTTCTCCACCCACTCGCGGTGGCGTTCGGTGCCGAGCTGATCTAGTGCTCCGCCCCATAGCCCCCATTGGACGCCGGCCTTGATGGCCAGGGAGCCGTTGCCCCAGGCCAGGGACTCGAGGGTGAAGGTGGCCAGGATGGGCTGCCCCTCGCCGCCGTTCTCGCGGCGCATGCCGCGCTGGAAACCGCCTTGCTCGCAGACCTTGGACAGGTTGTCGAAGGTGTGTTGGCGCTGCTGCGCGGTCGATAGCTCAGGGCGCGGGTAGAGCTGCGGATCTGCCATGAACCCGCGCAGGGAGTTGCGGTAGTCGCCATACCCACCGTCGAGAAGCGCCTGCAGCTCGCGCGCCACGGAGTGATCCGGGGTGATGGGCAGGCGTTGGGGACTGCCTACTTCGGCCTTGGGCGTGGAGGCATCCGGCGGGCCGGCGCCGGAATCGGGCCGCGCGGTGGCCTTCTTGGTAGGGGCCGGGTTCTTTGAGGTAGGGGATGTGGTCAAAGCCATGATCTTCTCCTTATATATTGTTTGGATGTTTAAAGCTCGAGGATGGCGGTGATTCCTTGCCCTCCTGCCGCGCAGATGGAGATGAGCGTTCGTCCGCCGCAGTTCTCGGCGAGGTTCTTTGCTGCGGTGGCCAAGATGCGGGTGCCGGTGGCGGCGAAGGGGTGGCCGGCGGCGAGGGAGGAACCCTTGACGTTGAGCTTGGAGCGGTCGATGGGGCCTAGGGCCGCGTCGAGACCGAGGCGTTCGCGGCAGTATTCGGTGTCTTCCCAGGCTGCCAGGGTGGCCAGCACCTGCGAGGCAAAGGCCTCGTGGATCTCGTAGAAGTCGAAGTCCTGTAGGCGCAGATTGTTGCGGTGAAGCAGGCGCGGCACGGCATAGGTGGGGGCCATGAGGAGTCCATCGGGCCCGTGCACGAAGTCGACGGCGGCGGTCTCAGAATCAACCAGGTAGGCCAGTGGTTCTAGGCCGTGGCGGCTGGCAAAGTCCTCGTTACCGAGCAGCGCCACGGAGGCCCCATCCGTCAGTGCGGTGGAGTTGCCGGCGGTCATTGTCGCCTCCGTGCCGTGGGCCTGGGCGTCCTGCCTGCCAAAGACGGGCTTGAGCGAACTGAGTTTCTCCATCGACGTATCCGCCCGCAAGGTGGTATCGCGCCTAACTCCGAGGTAGCCGGTGGTCAGATCGTCGAAGAAGCCGGCGTCCCACGCGGCGGCGAGCTTGCGGTGTGATTCCAGGGCAAGTTCGTCTTGAGCCTCGCGCGAGATATGCATCTCCCGGGCGGTGATGGCCGCGTGCTCACCCATGGACAATCCTGTACGCGGCTCCGCGTTGCGCGGCTGTTCCGGCGCCAACTGCTGCGGGCGCAGCGAGCCGAGCAGGCGCAGGCGCTTGCCCATGCTGCGGGCGGAAGCGAATCTTAAGAGCGTGCGGCGCAGGTCATCGTTGAGGGCTAAGGGGGCGTCGGATGTCGTGTCAGTACCACCGGCCACGCCGCCCGAGATGCGCCCGGCGGAGATGGCATCGGCCACGATGACGGAGGCGGCCAGGGAGGTGCCGCAGGCCTGCTGCACGTCTAGAGCCGGGGTGGTGGGGGCTAGGGCGGAGCCGAGTACGGTCTCCCGGGTGAGGTTGAAGTCGCGGGAATGCTTGATAACGGCGCCGCCAGCCATGAGGCCGAGTTCCTCGCCTTGCAGGCCGAAGCGGGCGACGAGGCCGTCGAGGGCTGCGGTGAAGAGGTCTTGGTTGGAGGCGCGGGCGTATTCGCGGTTCGAGCGGGCGAAGGGGATTCGGTTGCCGCCGAGAATGGCGACGCGGTTGGCGCTTCCTGCACGGGCGCTGCTGGTTCTGGTGTTATTCATACAAACTCCTCGGTTCTTGGTTAGCCAGCGAGTATTGTTCGTCACATTCAACGTGTTATTGTTAGTTCTATCACCTAAATGATATGAGCTGCAACCTACCTCCGAAGGGAGAAGAGTATGTCGAAGACGTCAATCATCGAGAAAATCATCAACTCGCCCGTCGCCGGAAAGGCGGGCGTTCCCCAAGGTTATCCACTCCGGCGCTGGAAGGCGGGCGAGCCCGCACTCGACGGCGGGGTGATGCTCGGCGGCGAGGGCCGCATCGCAGATTTCCTGGGGCGGGCGCTGGCCGGGGACTACGACATCCTTGCCCCCGGTGACCGCGCTGCCCTGCTTTTCGATGCCACCTCGTTAACCACCCCAGACCGCTTGCGCGAACTCTATGACTTCTTCCATCCCCACATGCGTTCCCTGCGGCCCAATGCCCGCATCGTTGTTGTAGGCACCACTCCGGAGTCGCTGCACGATACCCAGGCGCGGATCACTGCCCGCGCCCTGGAAGGATTCGTGCGCTCGCTGGCCAAAGAGCTGCGCAAGGGCGCGACCGCGAACCTCGTCTGGGTGGACCCCGACGCGGTAGGTGAGGTCGAGGCCACGGTACGCTTCTTCCTCTCGGCTAAGTCCGCCTTCGTCGACGGCCAAGTAGTGCGCGTGTCCGCGCGCCCGACGGACGGCGCCACATCCCCCACCGACTGGGCGCGCCCGGCTGCGGGAAGGCTAGCTGTAGTCACCGGCGCGGCCCGCGGCATCGGGGCCACCATTGCCGAGGTCCTCGCCCGCGATGGCGCGCAGGTCATCTGCGTGGACGTGCCCGCAGCAAGTGAGCACCTCAGCGCCACCGCGAACAGGGTAGGCGGAACCGCCCTTGCCCTCGATGTCACGGACCCTGCCGCAGCGCAGACTCTGGCGCGGCATGCTCGCGAGCGCTATTCACGCAACCTGGATGTCATCGTGCACAATGCCGGAATCACCCGCGATAAGCTCCTGGCCAACATGAAAGAGGAACAGTGGGAACAGGTGCTCGCGGTCAACCTCTTAGCGCCGGTGCGCATCACGGAGAGCCTCATTGACGCCGGTGCCTTGGCCGAAGGTGCTGCCGTCATCGGCGTATCCTCCATGGCGGGGATCTCCGGCAACCGGGGCCAGACCAACTACGCCACCACCAAGGCAGGAATCATCGGCCTCGTAGACGCGCTGTGCGCGCCGCTGGCGGACCTCGATTCCACCATCAACGCCGTCGCGCCGGGTTTCATCGAAACGGCCATGACGGATGCCATGCCCACCCTCCCGCGGGAGGTCGGCCGGCGTGTCAACTCACTGCAACAAGGTGGTCTGCCTGTCGATGTCGCTGAAACCGTCGCCTTCTTCGCCTCCCGTTCCGCGGCTGCCGTCACCGGCAATACCGTGCGGGTATGCGGACAAAATATCTTGGGGGCCTGAGATGGATTTCCAGACGCTTCCGGCCATTCCATCCCTCAGCAAGCTCTATCGGGGCCAGATGGCAGGTCTTATCCGCCCAGGAGGAAAGCCCCCGGTTTCATCTGCACCCGCCACTGGCTATCAGGTGGAGGATGTCTGCTTCGACGCAGAAAGCGTTGCTCGCTACTGCCACCTGATCGGCTTTCGCCTGCGCGATGCCGTGCCGGCGACCTACCCTTACCTTCTTTCTTTTCCCCTGGTCATGCAGGTGATGAGCGCAAAGGATTTCCCCTTCCGCGCCGTCGGCACGGTGCATATCTCTAATCTCATCGAGCAGCATCGAGCGCTGCGCATCGGCGATAACCTTGACATTCGGGTGCACGCGGACAACCTGCGGCCGCACCGCAAGGGCCTGGCGATAGACATGGTGACAAGCATCGACGTCGCTGGCTCGGAAGCCTGGCGTCAGACCTCGACCTTCCTAGGTGTGGGTGCTAGCTTTGCCGATTCCGCCCCCGCCGAGCTGCGCGACAGGCCGCAAGCTCAGCGCCTTTTGCCCAAAGCGCGCGAGGAAGCCTTGATGGAGATCCCTGTGGCGCTTCTGCGCTGGAGCTTTGAGCAAGTGCGCGAGTACGCGCAGGTCTCCGGAGACAAGAATCCCATTCACGTCTCGCGGGCGGGGGCTAAGGCCTTCGGCTTTCCGCGGCCTATCGCCCACGGTATGTACTCTCACGCGCGCATGCTCGCCTCCCTAGAGGGCCGCATCCCGCAGGAGATCCGCGTGCTGGCGGACTTCTATGCTCCGCTGACTGTGCCCGCCACCACCGCGCTGCTCAGTCGCGACGACGGCGCCGGGGCCTGGGACCTGTGGCTGCGCCCTGCCTCGGATCCTCAAAAGCTCCACGTCGCCGCTCGAGTGGAACCCATGGACTTACTCGGGCAAGGGAGATAGCGCGGACACAGAATCCGCCGCCGCGACAATGGTTCTTCTGGTTGTGGTTTTGGGGGTGCGGAAAGTCGCCGTTGGGCTTTGTGAGCCTAACGGCTGGTGTGTGGTGGCTGCCAGACTATTGTCCCGCCCTTACGGGCCAGGCGCCCGCGGCGTGGTGGCGCATTCGGATCATCCTCATTAACCCCGTCGTGGTAGTTACACAAG
>NZ_DGRD01000048.1:0-16128 GCF_002390965.1 Corynebacterium sp. UBA4397 | reverse complement strand
TATTGAGTTCTCAAACATCATCCGTAGAAAGCCGCAACCCTTAAATATGTAAGAGCTTTAACTTTCACGTCCGAGTTACTTACCTTAGTTCACAAGAATTCATCTTGTCAACTCGGTGTTAACTTCGTTTAAATTTTTTGTTACCAGCTGCTCGCTGGCGACTTCGATAAAGTTACACGGCTCCCTAGTTCCCCACAAATCGCCACCTCAGAGGCTATTTTGAACCGAGTCGACGGATATTGTTGAGCAATCCGCCGCGGCTTGGTGCCTTATAACGCACAAAAGCGCGGGTCGGATTCCGCGACCTCATTCGATTTCTCGAACAGGCCCTTTGTCCAACCCGCGCTTCCTTGCGTCCCCGCGGTTGATAGTGTGCTGCCTCTGCTTGTGCTTCAGGCGAAGCCAGCAACAGAGGCGGCTATGCCACCGCTACGCCAGCAAAGTTCTTCTTACCTCGACGCAGCACCAACCACTTGCCATGCAGGAGGTCATCTTGTGCCGGCTCCCACTCCTCGGAGTCAATACGCACGTTGTTGACATAAGCGCCGCCCTCTTTGATAGTGCGGCGAGCAGCCCCCTTGGAAGCGGCCAGGCCGGTGGCAATCAGAAGGTCAACGATACTGCGCGCATCCTCTGGTCCGACTTCCGCAATGGTGGTCTCAGAAAGCGCACCTTCCAGCGTGTTCTCATCCAGCTCGCTAAGCTCGGCCCGGCCGAACAGCGCTTGCGCAGCCAGCTCAACGGCCTTAGTAGTTGCCGGACCATGCACGAGATCGGTCAGCTCTTGGGCAAGCCGACGCTGAGCAGCCCGCTTATGGGGCTCGTTGGCAACCTGCTCTTCGTACTGCGCAATCTCCTCTTGGTCTAGGAAGGTGAACCAACGCAGGTAGTCGAGGACGACGGAATCGCCCGCGTTAAGGAAGTACTGGTACCAGGAGTAAGCGCTCGTCTTCGCCGGATCCAGCCACAGCTTTCCGCCGCCGGTAGACTTACCAAACTTTTGCCCCGAGGCATCGGTGACCAAAGGAACCGTAAGCCCGTGCACCTTGGCTCCATCGACGCGCCTGTTGAGATCGACTCCGGAGACAATGTTGCCCCACTGGTCGCCGCCGCCGATTTGCAGAACGCAATCATGCGAGCGATGAAGCTGCACGTAGTCATTCGATTGCAGGAGCATGTAGGAGAATTCGGTGTAGGAAATACCGTCACCTTCGAGGCGGCGCTTGACGGTATCGCGGTCCAACATCGTGTTGAGAGAGAAGTTCTTTCCCACATCACGCAGGAACTCGATGACGGACATGGACCCAGTCCAGTCCGCATTGTTGACCATGAGCGCGGCATTATCGCCCTCAAAGCTCACGAAACGCCGCAGCTGCGCCTTGATGGCCTCAAGGTTGTGGGCGATGGTCTCCTCCCCCAGCATGCTGCGCTCGCCCACATCGCGGGGATCACCGATCATGCCGGTGGCCCCTCCTGCCAACGTGATGGGGTGATGCCCAGCCTCTTGGAAGCGGCGCAGCATGATCATGGGAACCAAGTGTCCCGCGTGCAGGGAGTCACCGGTGGGGTCGAACCCACAGTAGAGAGTGATGGGTTCTTCACAGGCTGCGCGCAGCGCATCGAGGTCCGTGGATTGGTTGATAAGTCCGCGCCAAGAAAGCTCGTCAATGATATTCATGGTTTTTCTTTCGGTCTTCTCTTGTTTTCCTGAGTGTTTGAAGGTGTAAATGCATTCAATTGCGCCTTTTCAGATGGCACAACCTAGCTATTTGGCGTCCACGGATAGGAGCGAGCAACCAGCATTACCGGGATGCCGTCTTCGATCGGATAGGCAATTCCCAGCCTTTCGTTGACAAGGACCTCGTCCTTTTCGATATAGGTCAACGGGCCCTTGTCTTGCGGACAGACAAGTACCTCAAGCAACTGTGGATCAAGACTCATGATGGTCATGCTACCTCCCTGCCCGGACATGCAGGCAGACAGGTCATGAAACTCAGGGCTGAGTTTCATGTGCACATGCAAAAGTGCACGGTCCCAAGACTAGGACCGTGCACTACCTGCACAGAAAGCACGCATATTAGGAAAGCAGTTATCCGCGCGGGATTACCGGCTCCTGTGCCCATTGCTTGAAGCGCTCGTTGCGCTCGTCGACGCGCTGGCGCTGCTCAGCAACGCGGACGCCGGCGGTGCCACCACGGGTCGAACGCGAGGCAACAGCGCCGTCGATTGTCAGGACGTCGCGCACCTCCGGGCTCAGCCGCTTGTCGACGCCGGCCAATTCCTCATCACTGAGATCCACAAGGTCGACCCCAAGTGCCTCGGCGATGCGCACGCACTCCCCCGAGGCTTCATGGGCCTCGCGGAATGGAACGCCTTGGCGCACCATCCACTCAGCCAAGTCGGTGGCGAGAGTATAGCCGCGCGGAGCGAGCTCACGCATGCGGTCCTCGTGGAAGGTCAAGGTAGACACGAGGCCTGTCATTGCCGGAAGCAGCAGGTTGAGCTGAGCAAAGGAGTCAATGACTGGTTCCTTATCCTCCTGCAGATCGCGGTTATAGGCCAGCGGCTGCGCCTTGAGGGTGGCTAGTAGTCCCGTGAGGTTGCCGATGAGACGGCCCGTCTTGCCGCGGGTGAGTTCCGGGACGTCCGGATTCTTCTTCTGCGGCATGATGGAGGAACCGGTTGACCAGGCATCATCGAGGGTGACATAGCCATATTCCGGCGTACACCAGTAGATGATTTCCTCGGCAAAGCGGGACATATCCACCGCGATCTGTGCCAAGACGAAAGCCGTCTCCGCGGCGAAGTCGCGCGAGGATGTGCCGTCGAGGGAGTTCTCGGCGGAGGAGTCAAAGCCCAGCTCTTGGGCGATGGCCTCCGGATCCAAGTGCAAAGAAGAACCAGCAAGGGCGCCGGAGCCATAAGGTGATACGGCGAGGCGCTTGTCCAAGTCCTGCAGGCGCTCTAGATCGCGCAACAGAGGTTGCGCGTGTGCCAGGAGAGAATGTGCCAGCAAGATCGGCTGTGCGGCCTGCGAGTGCGTCTTCCCCGGCATGATCGCCGTGGGGTGAGCTGCCGCCTGAGCGGAGAGCGCAGCGACGAGCTCGGTGACCTGCGCCGCGATGTCACGTATGGCATCGCGCACCCACATGCGGAACAAGGTTGCCACCTGGTCATTGCGGGAGCGGCCCGCTCGGAGGCGGCCACCAACCTCAGGCCCGACGATCTCGATGAGCCCGCGCTCCATGGCACCGTGCACGTCCTCGTCCGTGGGCTGCGGGCGGAACTGCCCGGAGGCTACCTTCTCACCAAGCTCGCTCAATCCGGCGAGCATGGTGGTAAAGTCCTCGTCACTGAGCAGGCCTGCGCGGTGCAATACCCGAGCATGCGCCTTGGAAGCCAAGACGTCATAGGGCGCCAAGACCCAATCAAAGTGGGTCGATACCGACAGGGCAAACATTGCCTCGGAGGGGCCGCCAGAAAAGCGGCCTCCCCACAGTGCGCCTTCGTTGGTTTTGTGCTGCTGCATCTACTTGTGAGCTCCGGTGGGGAAACCGCCCTCGCGCGAGCGCTGGTTTGCAATCTGGGTGGACAGGCCGTGCAGCTGCACGAAGCCCTTGGCCGCGGTCTGATCGAAGGTGTCGCCGGTGTCGTAGGTGGCCAGATCGAAGGAGTAGAGGGAATCCTTGGAACGGCGTCCGTTGACGGTGGCAGTTCCGGCGTGAAGAACCATCCGGATATCGCCGCTGACTACATCCTGGGTGGACTCCACGAAAGCATCGAGGGAGTTCTTCAGCGGGGAGAACCACAGGCCATCATAGACCTCCTCGCACCAGCGTGCGTCCGTCAGGCGCTTGTAGCGAGCAAGCTCGCGCTCAATCGTGACATCTTCCAGGGCTTCGTGGGCCTTGATGAGCACGACGGCGCCGGGAGCCTCATAGACCTCGCGGGACTTGATGCCCACGAGACGATCCTCGACCATGTCGATGCGCCCGATGCCCTGGGCACCGGCGCGACGGTTGAGTTCCTCGATGGCCTGCAGCACGGTGACCGGCTTGCCGTCGATGGCGACGGGCTTGCCCTTCTCGAAGGTGATGATGACCTCGTCCGGTGCATTGCCCAGAGCCGGATCCTCGGTATAAGCGTAGAGATCCTTCGTCGGCGGGTTCCACAGGTCCTCGAGGAAGCCGGTTTCGACGGCGCGGCCCCAGACGTTCTGGTCGATTGAGAAGGGCGAAGAAGCAGACTGCTCGATGGGAAGGTCGATCTCCTCGGCGAAGGCGATAGCCTTGTCGCGGGTCCATGCGTAGTCACGCGCAGGAGCGATGATCTCCAGGGAAGGATCAAGGGCGCGGAAGGAGACCTCGAAACGAACCTGGTCGTTGCCCTTACCGGTGCAGCCGTGGGAGACGTGGGTTCCGCCATGCTCTTGGGCCGCCTGCACGAGGTGCTTGACAATGAGAGGGCGGGAAATGGCCGAGACGAGCGGGTACTGCTTCATGTACATCGCGTTCGCCTTGATGGTGGGCAGGCAGTACTCTTCCGCGAACTCGTCCTTGGCGTCGATGACGATGGACTCGACCGCGCCACAGGCCAACGCGCGCTGACGCACGGACTCCATGTCCTCGCCGCCCTGGCCTAGGTCCAGCGAAACGGCGATGACGTCGCCGCCTGTCATCTTGGAAAGGTAGGGAATGGCGACCGAGGTATCGAGGCCACCGGAATAAGCGAGCACGACGCGTGCAGACATTGAAGTCTCCTTAAATAGACTGTAAACAATTCAGTTGAATTAATAATATACGAATAAAGGGGAATAGTCTAACCCCCACTCTAAAGGGATCTATCCGTCAGCTTCTCCGCTAGTTCCCGCCCACTCAAAGGCTCGCGCGCGAGAACGAAGATCGTATCGTCACCGGCGATGCAGCCAACGACTTCGCGCAGCCCCACCCTATCGATAAAACTGGCGAGGTACTGCGCGGCCCCGGCCGGAGTGCGGAGCATAGCGATGTTGCCGGAATGGTCGTGCGAGACCACGAGCTCATCGAGCATGCGGCGCAACTTCTCCCGCGGCCCGGTGACCTGATCATCGAATTGCTCGAGCTCTCCATCGACAACATAGAAGGAACGCCCGCGATCACGCTTAACCTTCTTGGCACCCAGCTCATCCAGATCACGGGACAAGGTGGCCTGGGTGATGTCTATCCCCTCATCCAGAAGCAGCTCGGAGAGCTGCACCTGGCTGGTGACACGGGTGCGGTCGAGGATCTCGAGGATCTTGGCCTGACGCGCATTCCGGGTAGAAGGGGGGATCATGGTTTAGGCAATCTCCTCGTTACGCGCGAGCAGCCACGCCAACAGCGCCTTCTGCGCGTGCAGGCGGTTCTCTGCCTCGTCGAAAACCCGCGACTGAGGGCCGTCGATGACCTCTGCTGCCACCTCGCTACCGCGATATGCCGGCAGACAGTGGAGGAAGATGGCCTCGGGGTTCGCCAGAGCCATCACCCCGGCATTGACCTGGTAAGGAAGGAAAGGTGTGCGACGATCTAGGCCGTCGGACTCTTGGCCCATCGACACCCAGGTATCGGTGATTACGACGTCCGCGCCTTTAACTCCGTCGAGAGAATCGGTGACGTTGACCGTTCCGCGGGCACGCGCCCTTTCCACAAACTCCGCTTCCGGCTGGAAGCCTTCCGGCGCGACAATGGTCATCTCCATGCCGGCGGTGGCGAAGCCGATCATATAAGAATTGGCCATGTTGTTATTGCCATCACCGAGGTAGACGGCTTTGCGCCCGCGCAGTTCGCCGAAGTTCTCGCGACACGTGAGAAGATCAGCCAGGATCTGGCAGGGATGCAGGTCATCGGAAAGCGCGTTGACGAGGGGAACCGTAGAGGTCTCCGCCATCGCCGCGAAGTTGGCGTGATCGTAGGTGCGCCACACAATGGCCTCGACAAAACGCGAAAGCACTGCGGCGGTGTCCTGATAGGTCTCACCCTTGCCCATCTGCGTGGACTTGGTTTCGGTGACGATGGCGTGCCCACCCAGCTGAGCAATGCCAGCCTCGAAGGAAAACCGGGTGCGCGTCGACGTCTTATCAAAGAGCACGGCCACGGACTTCGGCCCCTCCAGCGGACGGGCGGAAAAAGGCTCGGCCTTCAGCTCGAGAGCGAGGTCTAGGACCGCAGCCTGCTCTTCGGGGGTGAGGTCATCGTCGGCCAAAAAGTGACGGATGCTCATGCAATATTCTCCAATACGGTCTTAAGGCGTGCGGTCGCGGTGGCAATCTCTTCTTCGCTAATCACCAGCGGTGGGGTCAGGCGAAGAACCGACTCATTCGGCGCGTTGAGGATGAGCCCTTGATTGAGGCCCTCCGCCACCGCCTGCTTAGCCACCGGTGCATTTAATACGACTCCCAGCATAAGCCCGCGGCCGCGGACGTGATCCACCGAGGGCAGCTTCTCGACGGCCTGCGCCAAAGACTTGCCCTTGGCCGCCACGGCGGCGATAAAGTCATCATCTATCGTATCGAGCACTGCGGTTGCCGCCGCGCAGGAGACAGGATTTCCGCCGAAGGTCGTGCCGTGGCTACCGGGCGTGAACAGCCCCTCGGCCAAGCCGCGGACAATGGTCGCGCCGATGGGTAGACCGCCGCCTAGCCCCTTCGCCATGGTGATGACATCAGGCAAGACATCCTCGGACTGGAAGGCGAAGAAGTCCCCGGTACGCGCCACTCCGGTTTGAACCTCGTCGACGATCATGAGAATGCCGTGCTCATCACAGAGCGCACGCACAGCTGCCAAAAAGCCAGCGGGCGCCGGGATAACGCCGGTTTCTCCCTGGATGGGCTCTAAGATGATGGCTGCAGTGTCGGTCGGGTTTTGCTCCACCAACGTGCGCAGATAATCGATGTCGCCATAGGTATAGAACTCGACTCCGGCCGGCATCGGCTCGAAAGCGCGCCGCTTGGAAGGCTGGCCAGTCATGGCCAGAGCCCCCATTGTGCGCCCATGGAATCCGTGGTGCGCAGCTAGGATGCGACGCCGCCCAGTCAAGCGTGCCAGCTTGAAAGCGGCCTCGTTAGCTTCCGTTCCAGAGTTGCAAAAGAACACACGGGCCTGCGGGTCGGCGACGTGGGCGAGCACCTTCTCCCCTGCCTTGATGACCGGCTCGCTGGCGAAGAGGTTGGAGACATGGCCGAGGCGTGCGACCTGGGCGGAGACGGCTTCGACAAGCGCGGGATGACCATAGCCCAAGCTATTGACTGCGATGCCCGCAAGGAGATCAATGTAGCTCTTACCTTCCTCATCCTGCACGGTGGCCCCCTTGCCCTCCACCAGGGCCAGCGGCGGGGTGCCGTAGGTATTAGCGAGGACGGTGCCCCATTCTTGTGTCAGTTCGCTCATGCGTTTTCATCCTTCCTAAATACTGTGCCTTCTGGATAGTCCGCACGGTTATAGTTATCCGGCAGCACCATTGTGCCGATGCCGCCCATGGTAAATAGCTCCAGCAGAACCGCATGTGCGATCCGGCCGTCGATGACGTGCGCAGCACTTACTCCCTCACGCACGGCGTTGAGGCACGATTCCATCTTGGGAATCATCCCCGAATCGAGCGAGGGAAGAAGCGCCTCCAACTTCGAAGGCTCGATCTTGGATACCAGCGAGTCCCTATTGGGCCAGTCGGTATAAAGTCCCTCAACGTTAGTCAGCACCACCAGGCGCTCGGCTCCAATGGCCGCGGCCAGTTCTCCGGCCGCAATATCGGCGTTGATGTTGTAGACCTCGCCATCAAGGCCGGGGGCGATGGTGGAGACCACCGGAATACGCCCAGCTTCAATGATGTCCATCACCGCGGCAGGATTGACCGAGACGATATTGCCAACCATTCCGATGTCGGTGTTCTCACCATCGATGGAGACAAAACGCTTGGTAGCGCGGAACAACCCAGCGTCCTCGCCGGATGTTCCCACAGCATAGGGCCCATAAGAGTTGATAAGGTTGACCAAACCGCGCCCGACCTGCCCAAAGAGCACCATGCGCACGACTTCCATCACCTCCGGGGTGGTGACGCGGAAGCCGCCCTTGAACTCGCCCTCGATGCCGAGTTTGGTGAGCATCTCGTTGATTTGGGGTCCTCCCCCGTGCACCACGACGGGCTTTGCACCCACCGTGCGCAAAAAGACCATGTCTGCGGCGAAAGCAGCCTTGAGGGACTCATCGACCATGGCGTTGCCGCCGTACTTGACCACGACGATCTTGTCCCGGTAGTGCTGGAGCCAGGGCAGGGCGTCAGCCAGGACCCCGGCCCGATCCTGGTTTGTTAATCCTTGAATCATAGTGTTCCTTAAATAAACGTTGTAGAACTAAAGGCTTTAGGACTAAGAGCTATAGGCCGAGTTGATATCCACATATGCGTGGGAGAGGTCAGTGGTGCGTACGAATGCTACGCCCTCGCCGCCCAAGCCAAGATCTACGATGACATCGATGTCTGGCCCGGAAAGATCCACCTCGCGGGCACCTGGAGCGCCGCAGGAATCGATGCACACCGGCTGACCATTGAAGTAGACCGAGATCCTATCCGGATCCATATCCGCCTCTGCCATGCCTACTGCTGCAAGAACGCGACCCCAGTTGGGATCGGAGCCAAACATGGCGCACTTGAAGAGGTTATCGCGGCCCAAGGTCCGTGCCGCGTTCAGCGCCTGGGCATCCGTTGAGGTACCGCGCACCGTAATCTTGACGCGCTTGGTGACGCCCTCAGCATCAGCCTGGAGCTGATCCGCCAGGTCGGAGCATACCGCCAGCACCGCTGCATCCAGTTCCTCTTGGGTGGGCTCAACTCCAGAGGCACCGCTGGACATGAGGATGACCGTATCGTTCGTCGAGGTCGAACCATCAACATCGAGCGTGTTAAAGGTCTTATCGCTCGCAGCGTGCAGGGCTTGCGAGAGAGCCTGGGGGCTAGCAACGGCATCCGTGGTCAGGCACACCAGCATCGTTGCTAGGGAGGGTGCCATCATGCCCACGCCCTTGCCCATTCCGCCCAGAGTCCAGCCCTGGCCATTAAAGACCGTCTCCTTGGAGACGGTATCGGTGGTCATAATGGCCTCTGCGGCTGAATGCCCACCCGTAGTAGAAAGTGCTTGACCCAGCGCAGCTATGCCCGTGTGAACATTTAGCATCGGCAGAACCTCGCCGATAAGTCCGGTGGAGCACACAGCCACGTCTTGTGTCTCGGCACCAATTCCTTGGGCGGTGGCCTCCGCCATGGCCTGAGCGTCAGCGTCTCCTTGACGCCCGTTGCAGGCATTGGCATTGCCGGAGTTATACACGACCGCCTTGAGCTGTCCGTCAGCCACTGCAAGCCGGGAGTGCTTGACGGGCGAGGCCACCACTCGGTTGCGCGTGAATACCGCCGCTGCTGCAAAGCTAGGCCCCTCATTGACAACCAGTGCCATATCTGGCTTGCCTGATGGTTTAATTCCCGCGGTGGTTGCGCTGGCTAGAAATCCCTGCGCTGCGGTTACGCCCTGAAGCGTCATTGATGGCTCTTTTCTCTCTTGTTTCTGTGGTTTTTCTGTCTGTTGTACTTCAGATCCGGTTATCACGCCGTGTTTTAGGGCGCCAGGCCGGCGCAAGGAAGCCCCGCCGTCTCCTCGAGACCGAGTGCGAGGTTCATGCACTGCACGGCGGCGCCACCTGTGCCCTTGGTGAGGTTATCGAGTGCCGCAGATATCACCAGCTGCCCCGCGCGCCCGTCCACGTGAGTCTGAATATGGACCATGTTGGAACCGGAGACGTTCTGCGTCTCCGGCTGTATGCCCTCCGGCAACACATTGCAGAAGGTTTCCTCGGCATAAAACTTCTCGTAGGCGGCCCGCACCTGGAGCTTGTCGACGCCGTCAGCCAAAGGCGCAGTAATGATCGCCAGAATGCCGCGCGTGAGCGGTGCAAGTACCGGCGTGAAACTAACCGACACCTCGCTATCACTAAAGGGGCTGAGGTTCTGAATGATCTCGGGGGTATGCCGATGCGTCCCGCCTGGGCTATAGGCGCGCAGGTTGCCCATGGTCTCGGCGCCGAGCAGCTTGACGTTGGCTTTCTTACCCGCGCCGGATACGCCCGTAACGGCGACGACGGAAAGGGAGGGCTCGATGAGGCCGGCGGAGACGGCCGGCAAAGTACCCAGAGTGATGGTGGTGGGGAAACATCCCGGTACCGCCACGCGCTTGGTTTCCCGCAGGAGCTCCCGATTACCCGGAATCTCCGGGATACCATAGGGCCAGCAGCCGGCATAGTCGCCGTTATAGAAATCGTGCCAATCACTCTCATTGCGCAACCGAAAGTCTGCGGCGCAATCAATAACGAGCACCTCTGGGCCGAGCTGGCGGCCAATCTCGGCCGAGTGTCCGTGGGGCAAGCCCAGGAATACGACGTCATGCCCGCGCAGGTTCTCCACCGTGGTATCCACGATTTCGCGCTCACGCAGCTGTGGCAAGTGCGGCATGAGGCTACCGACGGATTCCCCCGCATTGGAATGCCCCGTCAAAGCACCGATCTTCAACTCGCCCGCCAGATAGGCCGGGTGGCGCAAGAGAAGGCGTAAAATCTCGCCACCGGCGTAGCCGGTAGCGCCTGCAACAGCTACATTTATGCTCATAGAGCGCAACCTTATCATATATGCAACTGAGTGTAAATTATTCATCCGATTGCGTGCCTCTGCGCCTGGTCCTGCATTGGGGACCGCGCTTCCCGCATGGAAAAAGCCCCTCCTCCACATAGGAAAAGGGGCTTTCTCTCATCGACATGCTTTAGGCGCGCATATGCGCTCCTACGCGCTCCTGCGCCAGTTCTGCGGCGGCAAGGCGGTGTTCATTGACTTCCTCGTCAGTCAGGGTTCGATCCGCCGCGCGGAAGACAAGCTCGAAAGCCAACGACTTCTTCCCCGCGCCGAGCTGCTCTCCGCGGAAGATATCGAAAAGGCGGACATCCTCGAGAAGATCCCCCGCACCTTCTGCTATGACACGACGCACTTCCTCGGCCGGCACAACTTCATCAACGACAAGAGCGATGTCTTGGTGCAAGGCAGGGAAGGCCGAGAGAACCGGAGCTGGGAAAGACTCCTCCAGAGGCAAGGCAGTCACATCGATCTCCATGGCGCAGGTGCGCGCAGGCAAACCGAGGCGCTCGAGGACTTGCGGGTGCAATTCGCCGGCGTAGCCAACTGTCTTGCCCTGCACCGAAATGGCCGCGCAACGTCCCGGATGCCACGGCAGCTCCTCCGCCGCAGAGAGCTCTATCTCTACTCCTGCTGCACGGGCCACAAGGCGCGCAGACTCAATGGCGTCGGCGAAGGTGTATTCGCGTCCCTGACCCCAAGGGCCCTCAAACTCGACCTTTCCGGCAGCAACGGTTGCCACGTGCAGAGGCTGCTCCGGGAGGGAATCGAGCAGCTCCGCAAGCTCAGACTCCGAAGGGCGCCCGGCTACCGAGGGCATGGGAGAAGTCTCAGCACGCTGGAAGCTGACCTGCTGCAGCCCGAAGAGAGAAAGATCCCTGCGGCCGCGGGCCACGTTACGCTCAATAGCCTCAAGCATATTGGGCAACAACGTGGTGCCCAATACGGCCTTGTCTGCCTCCAGCGGATTCTGAACACCAACGGCGCGCCGGCGCGGATCATCCTTAGCCAGCCCCCAGACGTCGAAAGTGTCATTGGCAATGAAGGGCGAAGGAAGGATCTCGGCGTAGCCGGCATAAGCCAAGCCGTGGCCGATGGCGCGGCGAAGCTTCTGTGCGGGGCTAAGGCCGCGTCCTCCACGCGGAGTAGGAAGAATGGTGGGGATGTCCTCCAAGCCTTCCAGTCGCAGGACCTCCTCGATGAGATCGACGTCCATCGTGATGTCCGTGCGCCACGTGGGCGGGGTAACAGAAAGCTCTTGGCTTCCCTCAACCGTGCAACCTACCTCCTGTAGACGGGAGATGACGGTCTCTTCCGAGTACTGCACTCCGGCGTAGCGGCCAGGCTTTTCTGCAGAGATGCTAATGGCGGCGGGCGCAGGCACGCTACCGATGAGCGTCCGGCCGGGCTCGACCGTTCCTCCAGCGACGTCGACAAGCAGGGCGCAGGCATAGTCCAGGGCGACCTCTACCACGGCGGCATCAACGCCGCGCTCGAAGCGGCGGGAGGCCTCCGAAGAAAGCTTGTGGCGGCGCGAGGTACGCGCGACGCGAATCGGATCCCAGATGGCGGATTCGAAGTAGACGTCAACGGTCTGATCCGAGATCTCGGTCTGGGTACCACCCATGACTCCCGCCAGGGACTGAATCCCCGACTCATCGCAGATGACAACGTCTTCTGCATCGAGGGTGCGCTCTACGTGGTCGAGGGTCTCGAACTTCTCGCCGGCCTGGGCGTTGCGGACCACGAGGTTGCCCTGCACCGCCTGTGCGTCGAAAGCATGCATGGGAGTTCCCATGAGCAACATGACGTAGTTGGTCACGTCAGTCGCGGCGTTGACGGGGCGAATACCGCTGAGCATAAGCTCACGCTCCAGCCAGAAGGGGCTGCGCGCATGTGGGTCGATGCCGCTAACCTTGCGGAGACCAAAGCGCACAGCCTGGGTCTCTTCCCGCAGGTCAATATCAATCAGGGAGGACTGAGGTTGCGGCACCCGGGACATATCAAGCCCGGTGACCGTGGCGGGAGCAAGCGCAGGATCCGCGAAGTCTAGGTCGAAGGCTGAGGCGACCTCGCGGATCAAGCCGCGCGCGGAAAGCGCGTAGCCGCGGTCCGGGGTGACGTTGACATCGAAAACCGTGTCCTCGAGGCCAATGAGCGGACGGGCGTCCTCGCCTAGGTGCGGTGCGAACTCCTGACCTAAGGTGATGATCCCGTCAGACTTGTCCGTGAAGCCCAACTCCGCGGCTGAGCAGAGCATGCCGTTGGAAATGTGGTCATAGGTCTCGCGAGCGGCAATCTTAAACCCGCCGGGCAACTCTGCCCCAGGCAGAGCCACCACTACAAAATCATTCAAACGGAAGTTGCGGGCACCGCAGATGATGCCCTGCAGCTCGCCGGTTCCGTTTGCCGTGCCCACGTTAACCTGACAATAGCGAATGGGCTTCTTGAACTGCGTGAGTTCTTCTACCTCCTCAACCTTGCCGATGACGAGTGGACCGGTGGTCTCCGGCAATGCCTGGAACCCCTCAGTCTCGAAGCCAACGCGGACGAAGCCGGAATCCAGCTCCTGCTCGCTTGCTTTCCATCCTTCGTTATTGGCGCGCACAAGGCTGGTGACCCAGTTCTGAGAAATAAGCATGATGTTCTTCTTCCAAATCCTTTCTGGGTTTTCCTATGCCTGCACGCCAAACGGCAGGGTAAAGCGCACATCGCCCTCGACCATGTCACGCATATCTGTGAGGCCATTGCGGAATTGCAGCGTGCGCTCGAGCCCCATGCCGAATGCGAATCCGGTGTACTCCTCTGGGTCGAGACCAACCGCACGCAAGACGTTAGGGTTGACCATTCCGCAGCCACCCCACTCGATCCAGCCTGCGCCGCCCTTCTTATTGGGGAACCAAACATCAACCTCAGCCGAAGGCTCGGTGAAGGGGAAGTAGTTCACGCGCATCCTCGTCTTGGTTTCCTGCCCGAAAAGGACCTTGGCCAAGTGGTCGAGGGTGCCACGCAAGTGAGCCATGGTCAGGCCCTTATCAACGGCCAAACCCTCCACCTGGTGGAATACAGGCGTGTGAGTGGCGTCAAGCTCATCGGTGCGGAAAACCCGACCCGGACAAGCAATGTAGAGGGGAACTGAGTGCTTGAGCATCGTGCGGACCTGCACCGGTGAGGTGTGTGTACGCAGCACCTGCTTGGAGCCCTCTACCGAGACATGAAAGGTATCTTGCAAAGTACGCGCGGGGTGGTCAGGCTTGAAGTTGAGCGCATCAAAGTTGAAGTACTCCGCCTCGACCTCGGGGCCGTCAGCAATCTCCCAGCCCATGCCCACGAAGATGTCTGCGATTCGCTCCGATAGGGCCGTAATGGGGTGAAGCGCGCCCGTCTGCGCACGGGTGGTTGGGACGGTGACGTCAACCTTCTCCGCCACGAGCTGAGCCTGACGCGCCTGCTGCTCAAGAACTTCCTTGACCTCAGCGAAGCGCTTTTCTGCGCGGCCACGCGCGAGGTTGACGTTGCGTCCGGCGTCCTTGCGCTCCGCCTTAGGCAACTGGCCCAGCATCTGACGCGCCTGTGGGATGTAGCCCTGGTCTCCGAGGTGTTGACGCCTAAATAGGTTCAGCTCCTCCAAGGAACTCGCGGCGTTAAAGGCCGCAATTGCCTGCTCGGCGGCAGCATTAAGCGCTGCCTCGGTCAATTCGATCTGAGGTGAATCGGACACGTGCCTCGTACCTTCTGCTCGGGCGAAAACTAACGCCGATAATCATAGCGCAGAAGTGCGCACCAGCAGGCGCAGGGGTCAGGCTTCCAGCGCCTTGGCCGACTCATAAAGACAGATACTCGCCGCAGTAGCAAGGTTGAGCGATTCTGCGCGTCCGCGCAGCGGAATTCGCACCCGCACGTCAGCTTCTTGGGCCAGCTCCCCCAACCCATGGGCCTCGTTACCAAACAGCCAAGCGGTAGGCTGTGCCAGTTCCGCATCGGCAAGATCGACTTCTCCGTCCGCAGCTGTGGCGAGTATCTGCAGGCCCGCCGCGCGCAACTGCCCGAGTACATCTTTGATGTTGTTGTCGCGGGCAACGGGGACATGAAAGAGCGACCCCGCCGACGCACGAGCCACTTTGGAACCGAGTGGGTCGACAGTATCCCCCGCGAAGATAACGCCATCCGCCCCCATGGCGTCCGAGGTTCGGATGAGGGTGCCCGCGTTCCCAGGCTCCGCGGTCTCCACTGGAACGGAAACCAAGCGCGGCTTTCCAGCCAAGATCTTTCCCACCGACCACAATACCGGCTTACACAGGGCGAAAAGGCCCGTTGTCGTGACAGTATCGGCCAAATGGCGCGCGGCTTTATCAGTAATAGGATGCACATAGACATCCATGTAGCCAGCGGCGGTGAGAATATCTGAGAACTTCTCCGCTGCGTGCTCGGTGACGAAGATATCCGTTGCAGCCCCTGTGGAGACCGCCGCATCGACAGCGTTCTCCCCCTCGATAAGGAAGCGACCCGCCTTCTTGCGAGCCGCAGCGCGGTGCAATTTCGCTGCGTTCACAATGCGCGGCGTGCGTTCAGTAAAGGCTGATTCGAAGTCCAAAGTCATGGCACCAAATCTAGCAGCCTCACGAATCCTCCCCCGCGCACGCCCTACTTGCGAAGCGGGACGCCGTTCGCATCAACGTTCATCGACTGAGCGCCGAACAAGGTCATCATGAATTCAATGAACACCCAAACATATGCCGCGGTCCACAAGGCGCCACCTGCCACCCAACCTACTAACGGGATCAGCATCAGTAGTGCTCCTCCCCAGAACATAGCCAACTGAATGACGGCTCGGGTAGTAAATCCCTTGTAGAAGTTGTGCGCCGAGAACTCCCAGAGGAAGAAGTTGAGCAGAAGCGTTACCACCCAAGACTTTTGTTGGTACCCGGCTGGTGCGCCCATCTGAGGGGCGAAGGACTGGGGTGCGCCGTAGTTTTGCTGTACCGGCATGGGGGCGTGGTAGGCGGTTACAGGGGGCTGTTGCTGATAGGCGGGGGCGTTGAACTGCGGTGCCGCCGGTTGATCCTGTCCGGCCGCAGAGAAGGGATTGTTCTGTGCTGCACCAGGTTGGTTGTTGCCGTGCTGCGGGGTGTTGCCGAATGGGGCGGTCATGATGACTCCTTGCCAGAGTGATAGAGCGAAAGGTAGCCGAGAATCAAGGCGACAATCAGAAGAGGGAATGAGCATCCTCTTTCGCCTGAACTGCTCTCGGTTGTGAAGCCAACCTAACATGCTGCGCTGACCAACGCTCCTAAATCGGGGAACGCTCCCCTGTGCTCAGGGGAAAAAGAAACCCCCACAAAACCGGACTTTCCGTTTTAGAGTGCGGTGATTTTGTTGGTCAGTTGTCCTCCGCTTGAGCCTGATCCTTCAGGATAGGCCGGGTGGCTTTGCTACCGCACTGCCGAGTTC
>NZ_DGRD01000051.1:0-34454 GCF_002390965.1 Corynebacterium sp. UBA4397 | reverse complement strand
CGGCCGAGCGTTGCTTGCCGCTGTAGGGTGTGGGGCCGAAGTAGATGGCGTGCAGGCTTGTAAGCTCGGCGGCATCCTGCGCACTGGCCCCCATCTTCTCGAGGTCCGGGGCAGAAAGCCCCGAGCACTCAGCTACGAGGTCAACACCTCGGCTAAGTTGTGCAAAATACTCCTGCAAGCCCATGACCGCCACGCTAAGGCACCGCCAAGCGGTGCGACAATCCCCAACCGCGCCCAGTAAGGAAACTGTGGAAAACTCACCCGCGCCGGACGCAGTTATCCACAGCTGGGCCGCCTAACCAGAATTAGGCAGTGCGGGAGCAAGGCCATCCGGCCTATCCTGAAGGATTGGGCCCAAGCGGAGGACAACCGACCAACAAAACCAATGCACTCCAAAATCGGAAGAGCGGCTTTAACGGCGTTGTCTCGGCTCGTTACTTGTTGGAGCGTTATAGCGTTTAAGATTCCTGCCATGGAATTAATGATCGGTCGCGTGACTAAATCACATGGAATCAAGGGCGAGGTATCGGTGGACATCACCACCGAAGACCCACAGGCCCGTTTTGCGATCGGGCAGGTGCTGCACGGCCGGCAAGGGGCCAAGTCCCACGAACTGACGGTTGCCTCAGTGCGCCCGCATAAGGGCCGCTTGCTCGTCTCTTTCGAGGAGATTCCTGATCGCACTCAGGCTGACGGTTTGCGTGGCACGCAATTCTTCGCGCCACCACTGGAGTCAGAAGATGATGACGGCTTCTACGATCATGAGCTCGAGGGCCTGCGTGTGATGCACGAAGGGCAAGATATAGGAAAAGTCACGGGTGTCACCCACGGACCGACGCAATCCCTGCTCGAGGTGGAGCTTGAGGGTGGCAAGGCGGCGCTCATTCCCTTCGTGGAGGAGATCGTGCCCGAGGTAGACCTCACGGAAGGCATCTGCGTTATTACCCCGCCGGAAGGGCTGCTCGAGCTATGAGGATAGATGTCGTCACCATCTTCCCGGAGTACCTCGATCCGCTTCGCCACGCCCTGTTGGGCAAGGCTATTGAGCAGGGCAAGCTCCAGGTCGGAGTGCATGATCTGCGGCAGTGGGCCAATGATGGGCATAAGTCCGTCGATGACTCTCCCTATGGCGGGGGTCCAGGCATGGTCATGAAGCCGGAGGTATGGGGCCCCGCGCTGGACGATGTCGCCGCGGGGCGCACGGCCACGCGCGAACTGGATTCATCGCTACCGCACCTCAACCGGCCGCGCCACGATGAGGTTGAAGGGATCGTCGCCCAGCCCTATGGTGCCCCAGCACAAGGCGTTGCGCAGGAGCTGGAAGAAAACCTGCCGCTGCTCATCGTCCCTACTCCTGCGGGAACGCCGTTTACTCAGGCGGATGCCCGCGCGTGGTCGCGCGAGGAGCACGTTGTTTTTGCCTGCGGGCGTTACGAGGGCATCGACCAGCGCGTCATCGAGGATGCCGCCCAGCGCTACCGCGTGAGGGAGGTCTCCATCGGGGACTACGTCCTCATCGGTGGGGAGGTGGCCGCGCTGGTGATTTCTGAGGCTGTTGTGCGTCTTATCCCCGGAGTGTTGGGGAACCAGCGTTCCCACGAGGAGGATTCTTTCTCCGACGGGCTTTTGGAAGGGCCGAGCTATACCAAGCCGCGCGAGTGGCGGGGCCTGTCGGTGCCGGAGGTGCTTACCTCTGGTGACCACGGACGCGTGGATAGGTGGAGGCACGAGCAGTCCTTGTTGCGCACCGCGCAGCGCCGACCCGAGCTGCTAGAGAGCGCAGAGCTAAGCCGCAGCGACCGTGAATTCTTGGAAAAGGAGCGCGGAGGCGCTTAAAGAGCCCTGCGGGGAGATTGCGAAAAGGGGAGTGCTCCCCACTTTTGTGCTGGGGCGTGCAGAGGCGTTTTAGAGTAGGTGACATCGCACAGACAAGAACCTAGTTCATGGCTGTGACCTCGATTTTCTCTCATTCACGTGCTCAGCAGAAGAAGGTACCTCACATGTCTACTCCCCACAACTTTGCTCCCGATTACTCCGTCGCCGAAGCCGCCGCATGGACGGGTGAGCCGGCAGGCAACAAGCGTTCCTCGCTTCCCATCATTGTCGGCGTGGTCGGTGCCGTGGTGGTCTTGGTCGCAGCCATCGTGGTCTTTGCCCTCAACTGGGGCAGCGGATTGACCTCCTCCCCGCGGGCCGAACAAATTGCGATGACGCAGTCTGAGTCTGGCGCGCAGATTGCGCGGGGTACTTCCGCCCCGGCTAGCGCAGCGACTGCGTCTTCTGCTGGTGCCTCTACGGCGGCACAAGAAAAAGAAACCGAGACGGTCACGGTGGAAAAGCCTGCCCCAGCACCAGCACCAGTACCGGCCCCGGCCCCTGCTCCCGTGCAAGGCTCGCCTGCACCGGCTGCGGGCGGAGTGTCCTGGAATGACTACACGCAATACTCCGCACGGACGAGTAATACCTCTGCGGGATTTGCGCAGAACGTCTATCAGGCTTTTATGCAAAGCTATGTCTCGACCGGTTCGCGCTATGTCACAGTGAGCGCCTATTCGCCGGCCACTGGCGGAAACTACACGATGAGCTGTGGCGGCTCTGTTTCCCGCGTCATTTGCTCGGGTGGTGACAACGCCTCAGTATCTATCTACTAGTCACCAGGCGTGGGCCTTGAATGCGTGCCGGGCTTGCTTCCTCTCCTCCGCAATGATGAAGGGGGAGAGGATTTTGGTGTCTAGGTAGTGGGGTAGGTTGGGTGAGTCCGAATGAAAGAGTGAAGGATTTTTCTTGTGAAGATTGCAGCCATCATTGCCACCGAGATAGGTGTCAAGGAATCTCAGGTTGAGACCACCCTGGAGCTTCTGGCGGAGGGCAACACCGTGCCCTTCATTGCCCGCTACCGCAAGGAAGCCACCGGCGGGCTCGATGACTCCCAGCTGCGCACCATCGAAGAGAGGGCGGCCTATCTGCGGGAGCTCGAAGAGCGAAAGCAGACCATCCTGGCCGCCATTGAGGAGCAGGGAAAACTCTCTGACGCGCTGCGAGCGGCCATCATGGGTTGCGAAACCAAGGCTCGCCTTGAAGATCTTTACTTGCCTTATAAAAAACGCCGCAAAACCAAAGCTGATATTGCGCGGGAGGCGGGACTAGAGCCCTTGGTTGATGAGCTCGTCTCCAATCCAACGGCAGACCCACATGTCTTGGCTTCCGCTTATCTCAGCGAGGGTTTTGCAGAAGAAAAGAAGGCCCTTGGAGGGGCGCGATCGATCCTCATCGACCGCTTCGCCGTGGATGCTGACCTCGTCGGCGCCGTGCGTGAGAAGATGTTTTCCAGCGGTTCCATGCAAGCAAGCGTCGTGGCAGGAAAGGAAAAGGAAGGGGCGAAGTTCAAGGACTACTTCGAATTCTCCGAGCCTTTCACGGATCTTCCCTCGCACCGCATCCTGGCACTCCTGCGGGGGGAGAGCGAAGGCGTGCTGCAGCTCCACCTCGATGCGGGAGAGGATGAACTCTACGAGGGGATGATTGCCCAGCGCTTTGATCTGGACACCTCCTCACCATGGTTGGCGGAAGCCGTGCGCTGGGGTTGGCGCACCAAGCTATATATCTCCTCCGGACTCGATACCCGTATGCGTTTGAAGGAGGTCGCAGAAGAAGGAGCACTCAAGGTCTTTGCCACGAATCTGCGCGATGTCCTTTTGGCCGCCCCCGCGGGGCAGCGGGCAACTCTGGGGCTTGATCCCGGCTATCGCAACGGCGTTAAGTGCGCGGCGGTTGACTCCACAGGCAAAGTACTCGATACCGTCGTGGTCTATCCGCATCAACCCCAGAATCGCTGGTCCGAAGCGGTGCAGAAACTCGCTGGGATCTGCGCTGAGAACTCCGTCGATCTGCTGGCCATTGGCAACGGAACCGCTTCGCGGGAAACGGAGAAGCTGGCGGGAGAAGTCGCAGAACTCCTCGTGCGTGCGGGCGGCGCACGTCCTACGCCCGTTGTGGTCTCGGAGGCCGGCGCATCGGTTTATTCCGCCTCTCAGCTGGCCGCAGAAGAGTTCCCGGATATGGACGTCTCCTTGCGTGGCGCGGTTTCTATCGCACGGCGTCTGCAGGATCCATTGGCGGAGCTGGTGAAGATTGATCCGAAGGCCATCGGTGTGGGCCAGTATCAGCATGACGTCAACCAGACCTCCCTCGCCCGTTCCCTTGACGGCGTGGTGGAGGATGCGGTTAACGGGGTCGGCGTGGATCTGAATACCGCCTCGGTGCCACTGTTGGAGCGGGTCGCCGGAATCAACTCCACTATCGCTGCCAATATTGTGGGCTACCGTGATGAGAACGGCGTGTTTTCCTCGCGCAAGGAGCTCAAGAAGGTTCCGCGGTTGGGGCCGAAGGCCTTTCAGCAATCGGCCGGCTTCCTTCGCATCAGCGGCGGCAAGGATCCGCTCGACGCTTCTGCTGTGCACCCTGAGGCCTATCCGGTTGTCAACCGCATTGCCAAGGCCGCAGGCTGCGGGGTGGCCGAGCTCATCGGCAACTCGCGAGTGTTAGGAAACCTCAACCCAGCGGACTTCGCGGATGAGACCTTCGGCATTCCCACCGTCACTGACATCCTCTCCGAGCTGGACAAGCCGGGGCGCGATCCACGCCCAGAGTTCAAGACAGCCACTTTCAAGGAGGGCGTCAACAAGATTTCGGATCTCACTCCGGGAATGATCCTCGAGGGCACGGTGACAAACGTGGCAGCCTTCGGCGCCTTCGTGGATGTGGGAGTGCATCAAGACGGACTAGTGCACGTCTCGGCCATGAGCCGGAAGTTCGTGCAGGATCCCCACGAGGTGGTCAAATCCGGCCAGGTAGTCAAGGTAAAGGTTATGGAGGTAGACACCGAGCGTGCGCGCATTGGGCTCTCCCTGCGCCTCGACGATGAACCCGGTCAGGCTCTTTCCAAGCCGCGACAAGCCCGCGGCGCGGGGGAGCGCACACCGGGCGGCCAGCGGGGCAAGAAGAACCAGGGCGCGGGTGCGCGGCGGCAGCGTGCGAGCGCAAAGAGCCCGAATCTGGCAGGTGGCTCGCTCGCAGAGGCGCTAAAGAAGGCCGGGTTCGGCCACTAGCGCATGTTTGGGGCAACGCTAGGGCTCGTTTAGCTCAACAGTCCCGAAGGGGTACCTTCAGATTTTGAGAAGTACCCCAAAGCTGGCACAATGGCTTTGTTCTATGAAACGGGCACGAACCGGTTAGTTGTTCCACCTCTGTGGGATGGCGCTAGGGTCCTCTGTCTCAAATTGAAAAGGAAATTGCAATGAGCAACATTCTCGACAAGGTCGATGCAGCCCAGCTGCGCAACGATATTCCCGCCTTCCGCCCCGGCGATACCCTTGACGTCAACGTCAAGGTCATCGAGGGCAACAACGAGCGTACCCAGCTGTTCAAGGGTGTGTGCATCCGCCGTCAGGGTTCCGGCATCCGTGAGACCTTCACCGTGCGTAAGGTCTCCTTCGGTATCGGCGTTGAGCGTACCTTCCCGGTTCACTCCCCGAACATCGCCTCCATCGAGGTAGTTCGCCACGGTCGCGTTCGCCGCGCGAAGCTCTACTTCCTGCGCGATCTGCGCGGCAAGAAGGCTCGCCTCAAGGAGCGCCGCTAATCCAGCGCGCGTTTCCGCATCTCCCCACCTCGCCGTCCTCGGCGGGGTGGGGATTTTTCTCTATTCAGCGCAGGTTGAACCTTGAATTCTGGTCCCATGTTGCTGCCCATAAGGGCGACCAGCTAAGGAAAACACGCGCTTCCATCAACTCTTTTGACCCCCAGTTTCGGTGGTTCTTTTGGCTTTAACG
This sequence comes from Corynebacterium sp. UBA4397, assembly GCF_002390965.1. Classification (NCBI taxonomy): domain Bacteria; kingdom Bacillati; phylum Actinomycetota; class Actinomycetes; order Mycobacteriales; family Corynebacteriaceae; genus Corynebacterium; species Corynebacterium sp. UBA4397. Next base: position 28,623 of record NZ_DGRD01000051.1, on the reverse strand, counting down.
TGAACACGTCGGCCTAGTTCTCGCTGTTGCTGCGTGCAAAGATTCTCAATTGGGAAAATGGCAGGCAGTGCACTGATGAAGCTGTCAGATTCCGGGGAATTTCCCGCACGAAGCGCTGGTCTTTCCGATTAGCGGCGCTGCAGTTGCTAGGATGTTTCGCGTGAACGATGACAGTGCAGCATCCGAGAAATCAACCGACTCCGCTAAAGAGAAAAAACAGCTACCGTGGTTGGTAGAAACGTTTCTGGTGGTGGCGGCGGTTCTCGTCGTCGTGGGGCTCTTTCAGAACTTCATCGGTCGGCAGTACGTCATCCCCTCCGGCTCCATGGAGCCCACGCTGCACGGTTGTACAGGGTGCACCAACGATAGGATTTTTACAGAGAAGATTTCCTATTACGGTGACAAGAGCCCCCGCCCAGGTGATGTCGTGGTATTCAAGGGCACAGAGGATTGGAACACTGCTTATCGCTCGCCGCGCAGTGAGAATCCGGTCATCCATGGCATCCAAGACGCCCTGAGTTTTGTTTCTTTGGCGCCGCCGGATGAGAACAACCTAGTCAAGCGCGTGGTTGCCACGGGCGGTCAGGTTGTTTCCTGCCAGGCTGGGGACCCAGCCGTGATGGTGGACGGCAAGCCCATTAACCAAGACTATGTGATGAACCCGCCGACTTATCCCGTCGATCCTTCCACCGGTTCGCAGTCTTGTGGTGGCGCGTACTTCGGCCCTATCACCGTGCCTGAGGGCAATATCTGGGTGATGGGGGATAACCGCACCGCCTCGGCAGATTCGCGCTATCACATGCAAGATGAGTACCAGGGCACCATCCCCGTGGCCAATGTGCGTGGCAAGGTGATGTTCGTGTTCTACCCCTTTAACCGCATCGGCGGGGTCGATGACCCAGACATCCAGGCCTCCTAAAAGCGAGGGCGTGCGTACGCGCGACTTTCTTGGACCAATCGCCGCGGGCTTTGTCATCCTCGTGCTCATCCAGGCTTTCGTGGGGCGCATGTACGTCATTCCCTCCGGCTCGATGGAGCCCACGTTGCACGGCTGTGCCGGCTGCAGCAACGACCGCATCGCTGTGCAGAAGATAAGCTATTACTTTTCTGATCCGCGCCCGGGTGACGTCGTGGTATTCAAGGGTCCCGCTTCTTGGAATAATTCATTCAGCGTCGAGCGCTCCGACAATGTGCTCTTGCGCGGCGTGCAGAACCTCATGGCGGGGATCGGCCTTATGTCCAACGGGGAAAACATACTGGTCAAGAGGGTCATTGCCACGGGTGGACAAGTGGTGAGCTGTCAGGCAGGGGACCGGGCAGTCATGGTTGACGGTCAGCCCATCTCCCAAGACTATGTGCTTGATCCGCCGGAGATTCCTGTGGATGAGGCTGCGGGTTCGCAGCAGTGCGGTGGGACGTACTTCGGCCCAGTGGAGGTTCCCGCCGATAGCGTGTGGGTTATGGGGGATAATCGCAGCAATTCGCTGGACTCGCGCGCGCACCTGGGGGACATGCTCCAGGGCACCGTTCCCACGTCCAATATCCGCGGCAAGGTCGAGGCTGTAGTCTTGCCTTTCTCGCGCATGGGGAAGGTCGAAAGCCCGGACATTTCTCATGCGGCGTCTTAAGCAGCTGCGCACCTATGAGGTGGCACTGTCCAAGGCAGGTTTGGGGCCAGTCGCCGGCGTTGATGAGGCCGGACGAGGCGCCTGCTGCGGGCCGCTGACCATCGCTGCGTGCATTTTGCCGGAGCGGATAATACCGGAGTTGGCCAGCCTGACAGATTCCAAAAAGCTCAGCCCTGCCACTAGGGAGCGTCTTTTTCCTATCATCCAGGACAAGGCGGTGGCCTGGGCGGTGCTCCACATTGGGGCCCGCGACATCGACAAGCACGGCATCCAGCACGCGAATATTTCAGGCATGCGCCGCGCCGTGGCTCAGCTCGGCACTCGGCCGCATTATGTGCTTAGCGACGCCCTCTTCATCCCCGGCGTCGGCCTTCCCCAGCTGCCGATTGTCGGCGGCGATGGCGCTGCGCGGTGCATCGCCGCCGCGAGCGTCTTAGCCAAGGTTTCCCGCGACCGGATCATGGCTGAGCTTGACGCGCGCTACCCCGGATATGGATTGGCTGGCCACAAGGGATATGGGACCGCCGTGCACCGCGCGGCCATTGCACGGCTTGGGGCGTCGCCGCAGCACCGACTGAGCTACCGCAACGTGGCCGAAGCCCACGCGGAGTTTCTCGCGCGCGCCTAGCGCCGGCGCTCGCGCAAGGGGGTTAGGCTATAGCTCGTTATCCCTAAAGAGCGGAGGTAGTGCCCGTGAGCGCTGAGGAACTCGACAACTACGAGGCAGAAGTAGAGCTGTCCCTGTACCGCGAGTATCGCGACGTAGTCAGCCAGTTTTCTTATGTGGTTGAGACTGAGCGTCGCTTCTATCTTGCCAATGCCGTCGAGCTGATCCCCCATACCTCTGGCGCGGATGTCTACTATGAGGTCCGCATGTCCGATGCATGGGTCTGGGATATGTACCGCTCCGCTCGCTTCGTGCGCTACGTGCGGGTCATTACCTTCAAGGACGTCAATATCGAAGAGCTGGATAAGCCAGACTTCGTCCTACCTGATTAAGCCGAGTACTTCCACACTTAAGTCCCCGGTTCCCCCGAAAGCTGTGGATAAAAAGCCGTCGTCTCGCGTTTATCCACAGAATTGGCGTCTCTGCACATATTCCTCCTTGCCTCAAACCGCAGGCTCAACTGAGCTAGAGGGCGAAGCTTTTTTCAGTCGAGATTCGTTTAATCGGGGAGGAATAATGATCAATAAGGGAGACAATCGGCGGGACTTTCGCCACCGCTTGGGAAGAAAGGGCGAGGCCTTTGCCGCGCAGTTCTACCGGCACAGGGGAGCAGAAGTCATCGCCGCAAATGTGCGCTATGCAGTCGGGGAGATAGACCTCATCGTCCGTGAGGCGGATGGAACCCTTGTATTCGTGGAGGTCAAGACTCGCTCGAGCCGCGCCTATGGCGTGGCGGAGGCAGTGACCGGTGCAAAGCTGGCCCGGATGCGCAAGGCCGCGCGGCACTGGTTAGACGGGCGGCCTTTGAGCTCAGTGCGCTTTGACGTGGTCGCGTTGACCCAAGCGGGGGCAGGCTTTGATCTCGAGCACTTCGCGGGGGTGGAGCATGGCTCTCGGTAGGTGTTTGACCACCGCCTTAGACGGCATTTTGGCGCATGTGGTTGGAGTTGAGGCCAACGTGGGGGCGGGGCTGCCTGGGATCCACGTCGTGGGGCTGGCTGATACTGCCATCACAGAATCGCGCTCGAGAATACGTACCGCCATTGCGAACTCTCACCTTCCGTGGCCAAAGACGAAAATTGTGGTCTCCATGTCCCCGGCTTCTTTGCCAAAATCCGGCTCACACTTTGATTTGCCCATGGCGCTGGCGATCCTAAGCGCCGAGCTAGGGGCCCAGGAGCTACCCCATGGCAGCTTCGCCTCCTTTCACGGCAGTCATCCCGGCACGCGCTTGGACTCAACATTGGTGCTCGGTGAACTAGGTTTGGATGGTTCCGTGCGTCCAGTCGCGGGCATACTGCCCGCCCTTTTGGCGGCGCGCGCACAAGGCTATGACACTCTGGTCATTCCTCCAGGCAACGCCTCAGAGGCAGCTCTCGTTTCCGATGTAGAAGTGCTCGTAGCTCCTACCTTGGCCGATGCTTTTGCCTGGGCGTGCGGTGCGCGGGTCTTATCCAAAGCAGCCGTCGTTGCCAAGCAACTTGTACCCAGCGCTGAGCGTCGCGGATTCGAGCAGGCCGCGGACTTTGCAGATATTGCGGGTCAGGCGCCGGCTAAGAAGGCCGCGGAGGTGGCTGCAGCCGGTGGGCACCACCTGATGATGGTGGGGCCGCCCGGCTCTGGAAAGTCGATGATCGCCGCGCGCCTGCCCTCCATTCTGCCGCCTTTAAGCAGGGCACAATCGGTCGAGGCGACCGCCATCCACTCTCTCACCGGCGTGCCGGGGCAGGTTATCCGGCGTGCGCCACTCGTTGCCCCCCATCCTTCCATTACCCGCGCTGCCCTTCTCGGCGGTGGAAGTGGCACTCCACGTCCAGGCGCTGTGAGCCTGGCGCATCATGGTGTCCTTTTCCTCGATGAAGTTAGTGAAGTCGCAGCCCCAGTCCTCGACGCCCTGCGTGCGCCTTTGGAGGAAGGGCACGTGCGTCTCGCGCGTGCTCGCCGTGAAATCCGTTATCCCGCGCAATTCCAGTTGGTTATGGCGGCCAACCCTTGTCGCTGTGCCACCGAAGATCCGGCCAAGTGTTCGTGCCGTTCAGCTGAGCGGCAGCGGTATCTAGCTAACCTTTCTGGTCCTTTGCTCGATCGCCTCGATATCGTCATCGATGTATCGGGGCAATCCGCGGTCATCAACGCTCAGGGCGAGGAGACTTCAGAGACAATAGCGCAGCGTGTTGCTCTGGCACGCGAGCGCGCTGCCCAGCGCTGGGAAAAGGACGGGCTTGAGGCCCGGATCAATGCTGCGGTATCCGCTGGTTATCTGCGCCGGCACCGGCCGGCCTGTGACTCAGCGATGATCCTGCTTTCCGCATATTTGGCGGAGGGCGAGCTTAGTCAACGTGGGGTAGACCGAGTCCTGCGTTTGGCGTGGACACTCGCGGATCTGGCAGGCCGGGCGCAGCCAGATGTCGATGACGTCGGTCGCGCCTTAGACCTGCGGGGCGCAGCGAGCGTGGGAAGGCTAGTGGCATGAGCGAGCTCAATCTCTCCACGCCTGCCCATGTCTGGGCCTATCTCAATCGCGTTGTAGAAGGCCCTAGTCACACGCTGTCGGCATTGTTGGCCCAGTACCCCGCGGAGGAGATCGCTCATGGAATCTATAACGCGGCTGACTGGCTGGGGCCTTTGGCCGCGCTCACAGCCTCGCGCCGCGACTGGCTGCGACAAGAAGTAGATCTCGCAGCAGCCGAGCGCGTGGGCGCCAGGATCATCAGCAGCGACAGTCCCGAGTGGCCGCTGCAGCAGTTTTCCCAGGCCTTCGGCTTTTACCGCAGTGGACAGTCAAGCGCGCCGGCCACTTTCGACGATCAGGCGGCAAGTCCCCATAGCCTGTGGGTGCGGGGAGGAAACCTCGCCGTGGAGCTCTCCCAAGCCCTCGCGCTGGTGGGAACGCGGGCCATTAGCCGCTACGGGTGGGATGCAACCCGGCTTATCGCAGGCGGCCTCGCGGCACGGCAGTGGACCATAGTCTCTGGCGGAGCGCTCGGCGTTGATACCGCGGCTCACTCTGCAGCGATAGAACAAGGGGGGCGCACCGTGGCAGTGGCTGCTTGCGGGATCGATCGCTCCTATCCAGCGCGCAACCAAGGGCTCTTTGACAAGATTGCCCACAACGGCTGCGTGGTCTCTGAGTTCGCGCCGGGCACGGTGCCCAAACGCCACCGCTTCTTAACTCGCAACAGGCTCGTGGCCGCGATGTCAGAGGGTGTTGTGGTGGTAGAAGCAGGCTTTCGCTCTGGGGCTTTGAATACGCTCAACTGGGCAGAGGCCCTTGGCAAAGTTGCCATGGCGGTGCCCGGCCCGGTGACCACGGCAGGTTCTCTGGGTGCTCACTTGCGTATTCAGGAAGGTCGTGCGCAGCTAGTGACCTCAGCAGATGAAATTCGGGCGCTCGTGGGCAAAGCCGGCTCTCTGGATCCAGGAGCACAGTACGAGCTAGATTATGCCCCTTCGCCCCTGCAGCGACTCTCACGCAATGAGCTGCGGGTCTTTGATTCCACGCCGCTGGAGGATGCCGATACTGCCGCGAGTGCGGAGGAGATTGCCGGTGAGGCGCGGCTGAGTGTTGCGCTTACAATCCACCTTCTTGTCACTTTAGAAAAGGCTGGCTTGGTAGCCCGCGCAGGCACGCAGTGGAGAAGGGCAGGAAACTACTAAGTCACGGGGGCCAACCAGCCACAGGGCTTCGCCCGGTATAAAAGTGAATTGAGTACACTCATGTGGCATGAGTCAATCACGAGCGTTCGCGGGGAGTCAGCTGGAAGAGGCGATCGATGACTTCGCCGACTATCAGCGCCTCGTGCGCGGACGCTCTGAGGCTACGGTGCGTGGATACGCCAGCGACCTGCGGGACCTCGCAGCAAGGGTAGAGACTTTTGAAGGACTAAGCCTCAATGTTCTGCGCGAGTGGTTGGCCGCAGCCGTTGCGGCCGGTAAGTCCCGCGCCACGCTAGCCAGAAGGACCGCGTCTATCCGCGCCTTTAGTTCTTGGGCAGTGCGTGAGGGCTATCTAGATACCGACATTGCCGCGCGGCTCGTCTCGCCCAAGGTCCCCAAGCATCTGCCTACGGTCCTCGACGCGCAAGAGTCTAAAGACTTGATGGAAGTCTCGCTCACGAGTGACGAGGCTGAGCAACTGCGTGATAGCGCCATGCTCGAAGTCCTCTACGCAACCGGAATGCGCGTGGCAGAACTGGTGGGGTTGGACGAGGGAGATATTGATTTCTCCCGCCGGGTTGCGCGCGTTACGGGTAAAGGCAATAAGCAGCGAATAGTGCCTTTTGGCCAAGCCGCAGCCACAGCACTCGAGCAGTGGCTGGAGCGCGGACGTCCACTCATGGCCAAGGAAGGCCCGGCTGTGTTTGTAGGCTCGCGTGGAGCGCGCATAAACCAACGCCAAGTGCGACGGGTGGTAGAAAAGGCCGCCGCAATCATCGGGGAAACCGGGCTTACTCCGCACGGGCTGCGGCACTCGGCGGCGACCCAGCTACTTGAGGGGGGCGCAGATCTCCGAGTGGTTCAAGAAATCCTCGGACACTCTTCCTTGCAGACCACACAGGTCTATACCCACGTGTCGGCACAACGCCTCAAAGAGGTTTACTCCCAGGCGCATCCGCGTGCCTAGCTGCTAGAGCACCTTCAAGGGCTTGAGGCGAATGACGGGCATGTCTAAGAGAAGCAGGGGGTTCATGTACGTGTCTTTGCCTGTCAGCACTCCCCAGTGGAGTCCGGGATAACCATCAACGGGGTGTCCCAGCGTGCCGATGACCTGGCCCTCGACGACCGCATCGCCCGCTCTCACGCGGGCGTGGACGGGCTGATACGTGGTGCGCAGCCCATCGGGATGATCGATGGATATAACAGGCTTCCCGGCGACCGAACCGGCAAAAGTTACCACGCCGAACTCGCTCGCGCGCACTTCCGCACCCACATCTAAGGCTAGATCGACGCCGCGGTGGCCAGCTGACCACCTGTGCTCGGGAGCCTTGAAAGGGCGCAGCACCTGACCCGCGGTGGGATCCCCAGTACTGGGGTCTACATAGGCAGCCGCAGGAGCGGGGTAGAAGGTGAGCAGAAGCAGGGTCGCTAAGGCTAAGAGCTGCCCAAGAAGCTTGGCACGTGTACTGCTGTGCCCGGCTATGGATCTTAGACTGGGTGCCAGTTTCGAATTTCTAGTCATGTCAACCAGCATGTGTAAAGAGCGCCGCGCGGCGATAGAGCCAATCGCGCCGCGGTGGATAAAGTGGTGCGCATGGGGCAAAAAGAGCCGCTTGGGGATGTCTGGAGGCATCGCGGGCACAGGCTTTGTGGAAAAGTGGCGGTGCGTTTGGAAAATAGGCTTGTTCGCGGCTATTATTTCTGCCAGCAGTGTGTCTGCTTCCGTGGAGGCCTAAGTTTCCAGGTTAAAGGCACGTTGACTACGCGCGACGAAGCTGTTGCCTTTCCTTCGTGGAGTAGGTGGCCATCCTGAATGACGTGGTCCCCAAGCAATTGGGGTGTTAGACAGGGCTTTCGTTGCTAGGGTGCGGAATAAAACACCGCACATACTTCATTTGAAAACCGAAATACACACATAGAAAGCGAGCGAATCATGGCAGTTGTAACCATGCGCGAGCTCCTCGACGCAGGTGTCCACTTTGGCCACCAGACCCGTCGCTGGAATCCGAAGATGCGTCGTTTCATCTTCACCGACCGTAACGGCATCTACATCATTGACTTGCAGCAGACGCTGACCTATATTGACGAGGCTTTCGAGTTCGTCAAGGAGACCGTTGCGCACGGCGGAACCGTCCTTTTCGTGGGCACCAAGAAGCAGGCTCAGGAAGCTGTCTCCGAAGAGGCAACTCGCGTGGGCATGCCTTATGTTAACCACCGTTGGCTCGGCGGCATGCTGACCAACTTCCAGACCGTTTCCAAGCGCCTCAAGCGTATGAAAGAGCTTCAGGCCATGGATGCGGCAGAGGACGGCTACAAGGGCCGTACCAAGAAGGAAGTTCTCATGCTGACCCGCGAGCGCACCAAGCTCGAGCGCGTCCTCGGCGGCATCGCTGAAATGACCAAGGCTCCTTCCGCACTGTGGATTGTTGATACCAACAAGGAGCACATCGCGGTCAAGGAAGCTCACAAGCTCAACATCCCGGTTGTTGCCATCCTGGACACCAACTGCGATCCAGATGAGGTTGATTTCCCCATTCCGGGCAACGACGATGCTATTCGCGCCACCCGCCTGCTGACCGGCATCATCGCCACCGCGGTCGAAGAGGGCAAGAAGGCTCGCGAAGAGCGCCAGCTCGCCGCGGCCAAGGAAGCTGCCGGAGACTCCGCAGAGAAGGATTCGCGCGACGCCGCTGAGGCAGCTGCCGCTTCCGACCCTGCTTCAGCAGCACCTGAAGCTGAGGCTACGGCAGAGGAGAAGGCTGCAGAGTAATTCTGCAGGCGCCGGCCTCCCTTCCTACGATTAAGGGAGTAAGCGCCTTAGCCTTTCAAAGCTTTATGCGAGCCCCCGCCACCGTGTTCTACGGCGACGGGGGTTAGCTTTTCTTAAAGTGCCACTGGTATTGACGGTGGCGCTGCACTTCAACCACGGCGGTTGGGGGAATAGGCAAAGAAGCTCACCCCTGACACGGCGCGATGACCTCGCGTCGGCTACGCTAATTCAACGAATACTGTTTGAACTCAAGGAGGATCGCCCCAACTATGGCGAACTACACTGCTGCAGACGTCAAGGCGCTGCGTGACGCAACCGGTTCCGGAATGCTCGATTGCAAGAAGGCTCTCGAAGAGGCCGGCGGCGACTACGAGAAGGCCGTCGAAATCCTGCGCATCAAGGGTGCCAAGAACGTGTCCAAGCGCGCTGAGCGCGAGGCTACCGAAGGCCTGATTGCCGTTTCCGGCAACACCATGGTCGAGGTCAACTGCGAGACCGACTTCGTTGCCAAGAACGAGGCATTCAAGGCCTTCGCTGCCAAGATCGCCGAGGCAGCTGCTGCCGCAAAGGCGAACTCGCCGGAGGAATTCAACAACGCTGAGGTCGACGGCAAGAAGATCTCTGAGGCTGTGGACGAGGAGTCCGCAAAGACTGGAGAGAAGCTGCAGGCTCGTCGCGCCGTCACCATCGAGGGCGACAACATTGCGGTTTACCTGCACCAGCGTTCCGCAGACCTGCCCCCAGCAGTGGGCGTGTTGGTGTCCTACGAGGGCAACGCTGAGGGCGCGCACTCCGTCGCTTTGCAGATTGCCGCTATGCAGGCCGAGTACCTCACCCGTGAGGACGTTCCTGCTGAGGTCGTAGAGAAGGAGCGTGCTATCGCCGAGGCCACCACTCGTGAAGAGGGTAAGCCGGAGGCCGCTTTGCCCAAGATCGTGGAAGGCCGTCTCAACGGCTTCTTCAAGTCCATTGTCTTGCTGGATCAGCCTTCTTTGTCTGACTCGAAGAAGACCGTTAAGCAGGTCGCTGATGAGGCCGGCACCACCATCAAGGGCTTCGTTCGCTACGAGGTAGGCGCCTAAAAGCGTCTTATCCCGGTTCGTTACGGGTCACAATTTCTTCACGTTCGCGGGTCATACCGTGAGCACGGGTGGAGTTTGAAACCTCCCCTTCCCAGTGCGGTCGCACGAGGAAGGGGAGGTTTTGTCGTTGCGGGCAGGAGTGCGGTGGGGCACCCGTCGGTGTGAGGTCGGTGTGAGTCTGCGTAGTGAGTGTGGGTAAGATGGAACGGACTGAAAACCAGCCGCGTTAAGGAGACGATGAAGGCGTGACTACCCCCAAACCCGAGCGAACCGGATACAAGCGTGTGATGTTGAAGCTGGGTGGTGAGATGTTCGGCGGCGGCAAAGTCGGCATCGATCCTGACGTTGTGGAAAACGTGGCGCGCCAGATCGCCGAAGTGGCACAGGATGGCGTGGAAATCGCCGTCGTCATCGGTGGCGGAAACTTCTTCCGCGGCGCCGAGCTTTCCCAGCGCGGAATGGACCGTGCACGCTCGGATTACATGGGCATGCTCGGCACCGTGATGAACTCTCTGGCTTTGCAGGACTTCCTGCAGCAGCAGGGCGTCGATTGTCGCGTCCAAACTTCCATTAATATGGCTCAAATCGCCGAACCCTACCTGCCGCTGCGCGCGGCCCGCCACCTGGAAAAGGGGCGCGTGGTTATCTTCGGCGCAGGCATGGGAATGCCTTACTTCTCCACTGACACCACGGCAGCACAACGAGCTTTGGAAATCGGGGCAGAGGTGCTCTTCTTGGCCAAGGCCGTTGACGGTGTCTATTCCGATGATCCGCGCTCGAACCCGGACGCCGAGCTGTACACAGAAATCACTCCCCGTGAGGTCATCGAGAAGGGTCTCAAGGTGGCAGATGCTACTGCCTTCAGCCTGTGCATGGATAACAACATGCCGATCTTGGTATTCAACCTCTTGACCGAGGGCAATATCGCGCGCGCCGCCGCTGGCGAGCCAATTGGAACCTTGGTCCAGTCCTAACCACGGTGGGTGCCAACCTGCTACATTTTTCACCAGTACTATTCTGATTTTCTAGGGAGCCTAGCCTCATGATCGACGATATCCAGCTCGAAGCCGAAGAGCACATGTCCGCCTCGGTGGAACACACCCGCGAACAGCTGGTTACCATTCGCACCGGCCGCGCGAACCCGGCCATGTTCAACGGCCTTGTCGCCGAATACTACGGCGCCCCCACGCCTATCACACAGATGGCGACCATCGCCGTGCCAGAGCCGCGCATGCTGTTGATTAAGCCCTATGAGCAGTCAATGATCCATGAGATTGAAAACGCGATCCGCAACTCGGACTTGGGCGTAAACCCCACCAATGATGGTCAGGTCCTGCGCGTGACAATCCCGCAGTTGACTGAGGAGCGTCGTCGCGACATGGTCAAGCTGGCCAAGAGCAAGGGCGAGGACGGAAAGATTGCCATTCGTAACGTGCGTCGCAAAGCAATGGAACAGCTCAAGAAGCTCCAGAAGGACGGGGATGCCGGAGAAGACGAGGTTGTTGCCGCCGAAAAGGAGATGGAGAAGATCACCTCGGGCTATATTGATCAGGTAGAGAAGCTCGTCGCCAACAAGGAAGCGGAGTTGCTGGAGGTTTAAGCCCCGCATTCTGCGCGTCGCTGTGCTTTTAGTGTGCGGCGGCGCTTTTTCTATGAACCTGGCGAGCCACACGCGCCAAAGGAAGGACTACCCAGTGAGTGAAACCCTTGGTCGCCGTCTACCTAAACCTAGAAATGGTGCGGGCCGTAATGTGCCTACTGCCATTGGGGTGGGCGTCGGACTTGGCGCGCTCGTCGTCTTTTCTGTCTGGGCTGGGCCCCTGGCGTGGTATCTCGTGGTCTCGGTCGCCATTGGCGTGGCAATGTGGGAAGTCCTCACCCGTCTGCGCGAGCACTCTTACTACATACCCCGCACGATGCTTATCATCCTGGGGCAGGCCATGGTGTGGATCTCGTGGTGGATGAACGCCGCGGGCCTCGTGGCCGTGTATGTCACCGCGGTTCTCGTGCTCATGTTCAGCAGGCTTTTCCACAACGGTCGGCACCGTCCGCCGATCAATTACTTGCGCGATACTGCCGTGGGAATCTTTGTCCTGACGTGGATACCCCTCTTTGGCACTTTCGCGGCTATGCTCTCGCACGCGGAGACTCCCTTCGCCTCGGGCGCAGCATCCATTGTCACGTTCATGCTCTGCGTAGTCGCTTCCGATACCGGCGGTTACATCACAGGGGTGATGTTCGGCTCGCACCCGATGGCGCCTGCAGTAAGCCCCAAGAAGTCCTGGGAGGGCTTTGCCGGTTCCATAGTGTTCGGGGTTATCACCGGTGCCCTAGCGTTCAAGTTCCTCCTGCATCACGATGCCTGGGTAGGCGCGCTGATGGGGCTGGCACTCGTATTCTGTGCCACGTTAGGGGACCTCGTGGAATCCCAGTTCAAACGCGAACTCGGAATCAAGGACATGTCCGCCATTTTGCCTGCCCACGGCGGCCTCATGGACCGGCTCGATGGAATGCTTCCCTCAGCCATGATTACGTGGGTGGCAATGAGCTTCCTCACCACGCTTTAGATTTGCTGCGCTCAGGCAGAAAAGCAGGCGTGCTGGCGGTGCCTGCCTGAGTTTCTTAGTTACGCTTGCGCTTGGCCTGTTTGCGCACTTGACGACGTAGCTCCAGCATCCGCAGGCCACCGACCAAGGCCATCAGGAGTGCGCCGGCGACGGCGAAGATGAGGTAGGCAACCCCGGCTGGGAACTCGCCGGACCACTTAAGGAAGTTCATGGGTACCTGTTGTTGATTCTGCATAATAAAGACAATCAACAAGATGAGAAGCAAGAATCCTACGATGAGCCCCACCCAGGTGCTTGCGGCTAGAGATCCCTGAACCGTCTCGGCTTTGTGTTCTTGCTTTTCCTGCTCTTTTTGCAGAGCCTTCTTTTCCTTGCGGCTCAGTTGCGGATCCTCTAGGGCGCCCTCGTAGCTGGCGGGGGACTCGGTATTAGTGGCGCTGTGGTCTGAGGCTGCTTCCTCGAAGGATGGGGTGGCGTCCAACTCCGTAGGGGTGGTGTCGCCAGATTGAGGGGACGCCGATGCTGGAAGATCTGAGGAGGGCCGCAGGGAAGGGTCGGAGGGTAGGTTCTCAGCGGGTTTATCAGGAGTTGTCATATACCCATTTAATCCCGTTCAGTGTCAGTTATGCCACTTCGGCGCACGGGCAATTGGCCAAAAGGCCCAATAAAGTGGAAAATAGGGCGCACCATGGTTGAATCTTTAAAATTAAACTTTTGCGCCCCGCGGCGTGGCCTGCCGCCCAAGCACTTCGCGGATCTTACTGACAACGAGCGTATAGATAAGCTCGCCGAGTTGGGCCTGCCCAAGTTCCGGCTTAAGCAGCTGGCTAAGCACTACTACGTCCATCACACCGATGTAGTCGAAGACATGACGGACATCCCTGCCGATAAGCGTCAGGCTGTACAGGAAGCGCTGTTTCCCACGCTCATGGAGCCCGTCAAGACCACCTCGACCGATGACGGGGAAACCACGAAGTCCCTGTGGCGCCTGCACGATGGAACTCTCCTAGAGTCGGTGTTGATGCGCTATCCCGGCCGAGCTACGCTGTGCATTTCCTCGCAAGCGGGCTGTGGCATGGCTTGCCCCTTCTGCGCCACCGGTCAAGGTGGGCTGGACCGCAATTTGTCCACAGCGGAGATTGTCGAGCAATTCCGGCACGCCGCAGCAGCCATGGACGCGGAAGGCGGCCGCGTGAGCAACGTCGTGTTCATGGGCATGGGTGAGCCACTGGCAAACTACAAGCGCGTGGTGAGCGCCGTGCGCCAGATAACCGGGCAAGACGGCGCCGGTTTCGGGCTTTCGCAGCGTAGCGTCACCGTTTCCACGGTGGGGTTGGCTCCGGCCATCCGCAAGCTTGCCGACGAAGACTTGGCCTGCACCCTCGCAGTTTCCCTGCACACCCCAGATGATGAGCTGCGCGATAGCTTGGTCCCAGTCAACAATCGTTGGCCGGTCGAGGAGGTCCTTGAGGCCGCACGTTACTACGCCGACAAGTCCGCGCGCCGTGTCTCTATTGAGTATGCGCTCATCCGGGATAAGAATGATCAGGATTTCCGCGCCGATCTGCTGGGCAAGAAGCTCCACGCCGCTTTGGGCTCCAAGGTCCACGTCAACGTCATCCCTCTTAACCCCACGCCGGGCTCTGAGTGGGATGCGGCGCCCAAAGCGCGCCAGGATGAGTTTGTCCGCCGTGTCATTGCGCAGGGCGTGCCTTGTACCGTGCGCGATACCAAGGGCGATGAGATCGCTGCGGCCTGCGGCCAGCTCGCTGCTGAAGAGCGCGAGTCGGCATAGGCGCTTTCCCGGACACGTCTGGGTGCGCTTGAGCGCTATGTAAATTGGCACACTAGGGTGGAGAGTTATGTTCTCTGCAACACATAGCGCCGGTCCAGCCTGACCCTGCTGGGGCCGCCTTTGCAGTTCGCAACCTCTCCAAAGCTTTCGCTGGAAAGGCCGCGGTTAATGATCTCAGCCTCGATGTTCCGGTGGGCTCGATCTATGGAATCGTCGGCCCCAATGGCGCGGGCAAAACCACGATGCTGACCATGGCTTGTGGTCTCTAGCGTCCCGATAGCGGCACTTCCTTCATCGTGGGGCACGATATTTGGCGTGATCCACTGCCGGCCAAGCGGGCAATGGGCCTTCTGATGGACGGTGTGCCGGTGTTTGACAGGCTCACCGGTGCGGAATACCTCTATTATCTCGGCGCCCTGCGCTCATTGGATGAGGCTGAAGTGGCTCGGCGCTCCCGAGACCTCCTGGCTAATCTCTCCCTCGCTGAGGCGGCAGATAAGCGCATCGTGGATTATTCGGCAGGAATGACCAAGAAGATTCTCCTCGCCGGCGCGCTATTGCATGATCCAGAGGTCCTCATCCTTGATGAGCCTTTGGAGGCCGTGGATCCTGTTTCCGGAAGAATGATCCAGCAGCTCTTGCGCGCTTTCGCTCGCCGCGGGGGAACGGTCATCCTGTCCTCGCACGTGATGGGGTTGTGTGATCACGTCGCCATTGTCGCCGAAGGGCGGGTGCTCTCCAGCGGCACAGCCGAAGATGTGCGGCAGGGCAGAACCCTCAGTGACATCTTCATCGAGTTGGTCGGCGGGGAAGACCTTGACCCGAGCTCGTTTTCTTGGCTTCGCACGGCTCCAAGCGGACCCGATAGCGCTCGGGGATCAGCTGGGGAGGTCAGTCCTGATGCCAGCTAGAAGCAATGCTCCTGCATCGGTGACCTCAACCATAGTGAGGCTGCACCGCACTTTATGGCTTCGAAGCTTTAGGGCGAATCCTTCGCAGCTAGTTATCTCCCTCATGCTGTTGCTCTACGGCGCGATTGGCTTGGCATCGTTGAGTGCTTTGGCAGCCGTAGAGATTTTCGATGGAACCGGCAACCTCAACTCCCTCGTCGCAGTCAACGTCGCAGGCATGGTCACCTACATCATGCTGGCGCTGTTCATGCCCTCTGGGGAAAACCAAGTGACAGCGCGAAGGTTGGCGGTACTTCCGCTGGGACTCAACCAGGTCCGGCCCGCGTTGATGCGCACCAGCCTGCTGTCCTCCCGAGTCCTTATCGCAGCCGTGCTGAGCGTTCTTTTCACAGTTGCGGGCGGCGCAATGCTCGCCATCAGCCTGGCGCAGCAAAGCGGGCGAGTGGCAGCCGTCATCGCCTTCGCGGCTGCCATGGTCTTGTCTTGGGCCACGACGATACTTTTCGCAGAGTGCATCATGCACTTAGGAGCCTCGGTCCTCGCGCTTAAGAGCGATAAAGCAAAGGCAGTGGGCGTTGTGGCTATCGTCGCACTGATGTTCGCCGTAATGAGCTTGAGTGGATCGCTTGATTCCTCCCTGCCCCTCGGCACGATCGGTTCCATCGCGGCGTGGACGCCATTGGGGGCCGCCACCGGCTGGGCCACTGCATTGGCCGCTGGGCACGTGGGTTCAGCCTTCGCGCAACTCGTCATTGCATTCGTGACCGTCGCCATCCTGTGGTGGTTGTGGCGCCGAGCCATTGCCGCTGAATACGCTCGCCCAGCCATAGTGGGCTCTGCCGCCAAGTCCGACAAGGCTCGCGGGGTTTCCCGCTTAAGGCTCGGCGGCTGGGCCTATCGAGGTCCAGGCGCAATGGAGTTTTCCCGTTCCCTGGCCTATGTAGCGCGTGATTCCCGCTTCGCCGGAAGCCTGCTTATTTTGCCGCTTCTATCGGTTTTCGCCTTTTATCAGTTGTGGCGCGGGGAAGAGTACCCCGCCTATGCCATGCTCATTATGATTGGCCTGCTCGGCGGGCTGACCGCCGCCAATGACTACGGATATGACGGTCCCAGCGGCTGGCTCAAGATGGCTGCTCCTGTTCCTCCGCGGGTCTTTCTGCGCGCACGGCACTTCGCACATATTCTCCCCGCTGCGGTGGTCATTATTCTGACTGCGGCGGTCATCGTTGCCGTGGCGCCGCAGAAAGTGCTGGCGGCCTGCATCGCCTTTGCCGCCTTGGGCACGCTAGCATCCTCAGCGGCACTGTCAGTGCTTTTCACGGTCTTTAACGCCTATCCCACTTCAGCGCCAGGAGCCAATCCCTGGACAGATAAGTCCGGTTACTCTGCCGGCGCATTCATTGCTGCTTTCGTGGGGATCTTCGTGGGCTGGATTCCTATCCTCCCTGGGATGGTTCTCATTACTTTCGGTGCCGCACGAGATGCACTGTGGATGCCGGTGGGTGCCGCTGTGTGCATCCTTGTTCCTGGGATTGTCTACGCGGTGGCCCTAGTGATAGCGAGCAAGCGAGTGGATAGGCGGATGCCGGAAATCTACAGCAAGACCAAGGCATGGGTGGTCTAGGAAAGATCGCAGAAAGCCGCGGCCTTGTCCTTCCCAGAAAGTGGAAAGGGCAAGGCCGCGGCTTTGAGTTTTGGGCGCTTTAGCGGGCCGTCTTAGCTCAGGTGCTTAGCAGCCTTGGCGCGGGAGGTACCCGGCTCAACGCGCAGGTTGGCTACGCGGGAAGGATCGATGTTGAGAGCACGCAGCTGGGAGTCGGTGAGCTCGGAATAAGCCTCGGAGACAGTCTTTTGGTCGTAGACCCAATCCGGGGAAATGTAGCCGACTGGCTGGTTGCGGGCGGTTAGGGTGCGTACTTGGCTCAGCTTGGGGGACAGGGCGAGCAGCACGAGGCCGATGGCAATAAGGACGGCGAAGGAGACGAGCCAGATAGTCTCGACGTGGCCGTGGTGGTTGCCAAAGTTGTAGGCCAGCAGGAAGACGACGCTTACCCAACCAGCGATCTGCACGCCAGTGTGGCTGATGCGGGACCAACCAAAGCCTGCGGATGGAACGTCCTCGGTGGAAACTCCGTCAAAAACCTGTGGAACCGGCTTGTGGGAAGACACTTGCTCTCCTTCGCGTTTGCACGCGGCTCCTCGACATGGGGCCGCAAGAATGCCATTTATACCCACCTATCCTAAAACAATGCGCAGGCGATAGCGATCAGATACCCCCGCAGACTGCTTGGGTAGCCCGATTAAGA
The DNA here is from genome assembly GCF_002390965.1 of Corynebacterium sp. UBA4397. NCBI lineage: Bacteria > Bacillati > Actinomycetota > Actinomycetes > Mycobacteriales > Corynebacteriaceae > Corynebacterium > Corynebacterium sp. UBA4397. Next base: position 11,240 of record NZ_DGRD01000051.1, on the reverse strand, counting down.
AACGGCTAGGGTTAGGGGGGTGAGTACACAGCGCATTCTAATTCTCGGCTCCACCGGTTCTATCGGCACCCAGGCACTGGAAGTCATCGCGGATAATCCTGAAAAGTTCACCGTCGTGGGCATCGCGGCCGCAGGCTCTAATCCGGGGCTCATCATCGAGCAGGCACGGGCTCTCAACCTTTCGTTTGACCACGTGGCAGTGGCGGACCCCGCGGCCGCCCGCGAGGTTTCGGAGGCCTTGGGCGGTCAGGTGATCGATGGCCCTGACTCCGCGGAGCGCCTGACACGCAGCGTCGCCGCGGACAAGGTCCTCAACGCCTTGGTCGGTTCTCTGGGGCTCAAGTCCACCATTGCGGCCATCGAGCAGGGCCAGTATCTGGCGCTGGCTAACAAAGAGTCCTTGGTAGCAGGCGGTCATCTCGTAACCCAGATGGCACGTGCGGGGCAGATTATCCCTGTCGATTCCGAGCACTCGGCCATGGCGCAATGCCTGAGGGCGGGGACGGAGACCGAGTTGGATCATCTGGTGCTTACCGCCTCAGGAGGACCTTTTCGTGGCTGGTCCCGCGAGCAGATGTGGGATGTCACTCCGCAGCAGGCGGCTCATCATCCTACGTGGTCGATGGGTCAGATGAACACCCTCAACTCAGCCAGCATGGTTAATAAAGGTCTCGAGCTCATTGAGGCCACGCTGCTTTTTGATCTCGCTCCAGAAAAGATCGAGGTCACCGTGCACCCGCAGTCCATCGTGCACTCGATGGCTACTTTCCGTGATGGGGCGACGATTGCCCAGGCCTCCCCGCCGTCGATGAAGCTGCCGATAGCGCTCGCGCTCGATTGGCCGCACCGCGTCCCAGGCGCGCAGCCAGCTCTTGACTTCTCCCACGTCCATGATTGGCATTTCGAGCCGCTTGACGACGTCGCCTTCCCCGCCGTCGCCCTCGCCCGCGCGGCGGCGGCCGACGGTACCGGGGTAGTCTTCAACGCCGCCAACGAAGAGGCGGCCGCAGCGTTTTTGGCGGGCCGAATTCACTTCCCGCAGATAGTCGATGTTGTGAGCGAGGTACTGGGCACCGCGTCTCGGTATGCTGGTGTACCCTCAAGCGTCGATGATGTTCTCGCCACCGAGCGCGAGGCACGCGCCCGCGCGAATGCGCTGGTGGATTCATTAGCTGATTAGAAAGCCTTTTTAAACAATGGCAAATGTCCTGGGTATCATCTTCTTCGCCCTGGGTATCGGGGTGACCGTGGCCTTGCACGAGGCCGGGCATATGCTCACGGCCCGTGCTTTTGGCATGCGCGTGCGTCGCTACTTCATCGGTTTTGGACCGCGTGTGTTTTCCTTTCGGCGTGGGCACACAGAGTATGGACTGGCGGCCATCCCGGTCGGCGGCTACTGCGACATCGCGGGAATGAGCGCCCAGGATGAGTTTCTCACGCCGGAGGAAGAGCCCTACGCCATGTACAAGAAGCCGGCCTGGCAGCGCATAGTTGTCATGTTCGGCGGGGTGGCCGTTAATCTCTTCCTCGGCTTCCTTATTCTCTTTATCATCGCCGTGAGCAGTGGGCTGCCCAATCCCCACGCTGATGTACGCCCACGAGTTGGTGAGGTCACCTGTTCAGCTGATCAAAACCAAGCGGGCGAACTTGGCTCGTGCACGGGCCAAGGACCAGCAGGGCAGGCGGGAGTCGAGCCGGGCGATATCGTTCTTGCTCTTGATGGTCAGCCCATTGACTCGTTTACGCAGCTGCGGGACGAGGTGATGATGCGCCCCGGCCAGGACGTCACCTTGAGCGTGGAGCGCCAAGGCGCCGAGCGCGATATCCCCGTGCATCTCGATACCGTCAAGCGCTTGGACGCCCAAGGGAACCTGGTAGATGCCGGGTCTATAGGGCTGAGCAGCCAGGTGATAGACATCGTCGAAAAGCACGGCTTTGTCTCCGCCTTCCCAGCAACCTGGGATTACTCCGTCTACGTCGTGGATGCGACAGTGAAGGGAATCGCACAGTTCCCTTCGAAGATTCCGGGAATTGTCGCCTCTATCTTTGGGCAGGAGCGCGATATTAACGGGCCGATGTCGGTGGTCGGCGCCTCGCGCGTCGGTGGGGAACTTGTGGAACGCAACCTGTGGACGGCCTTCTTCATGATGCTGGCTACATTGAACTTCTTCCTCGCCTTGTTCAATCTCATTCCTCTGCCACCATTTGACGGCGGCCACATCGCGGTGGTCATTTATGAGAAGATCCGTGACTTCATTCGCCGACTTGTGAAGAAGCCGGCCCTGGGACCTGCTAATTACACGCGGCTGATGCCCGTTACCTATGCCATGGCGGCGTTGCTCATGACGGTGGGCGTCATTATCATCATCGCTGACGTGGTCAATCCCATCCGTCTCTTCGGATGAGCTAAGGCCAGTTTGACCAGCGGTGCTAGAGTGGGGACGTTAAACACGTAGGACCCCACCTGGGTACTTTTAGTGTTGTAGAGCGTTTCATAGCAAGGAGCATCCATGTCGACCACTATCGGTCTAGGAATCCCAGACGGCCCGCCGCCTACTTTGGCGCCGCGCCGCACCACCCGCCAGCTGTTTGTAGGCCCAGTGGGAGTCGGTTCCGAGCACCCCATCTCGGTGCAGTCGATGACGACAACCAAAACCCATGACGTGAATGCCACGCTGCAGCAGATCGCTCAGCTAACGGCCACCGGCTGCGACATCGTGCGCGTGGCTTGTCCCAAGCCTGTCGATGCGGAAGCGCTGCCGGCCATCGCCCGGAAATCACCTATTCCCGTCATTGCTGATATTCACTTCCAGCCCAAGTACATCTTCCAGGCTATCGATGCCGGCTGCGCTGCCATTCGTGTCAACCCGGGAAACATTAAGGAATTTGACGGTCGCGTCAAGGAGGTCGCGAAGGCGGCCGGGGATGCTGGAATCCCCATCCGCATCGGCGTCAACGGCGGATCCCTAGATAAGCGCCTGCTAGAAAAGTATGGGAAGGCCACGCCGGAGGCGCTGGTGGAATCCGCTATTTGGGAGGCCGGACTCTTCGAAGAATACGGCTTCGGCGATATCGCCATTTCCGTGAAGCACTCCGATCCGGTTCTCATGGTCGAGGCTTATCGCCAGCTGGCTGCGAAGACGGATTACCCGCTGCACTTGGGCGTGACTGAGGCCGGACCGAAGTTTATGGGTACCATCAAGTCCTCTGTGGCTTTCGGCGCTTTGCTGTCTGAAGGCATCGGGGATACCATCCGCGTCTCATTGTCTGCGGATCCGGTAGAGGAGATCAAGGTCGGCGATCAGATTCTGCAGTCGCTGAATCTGCGCCCCCGCAAGCTGGAAATCGTCTCCTGTCCTTCCTGCGGTCGAGCACAGGTCGATGTTTATAAGCTGGCGGAGGAAGTCACCGCCGGTCTTGAGGGGATGGAATTCCCGCTGCGCGTGGCCGTCATGGGCTGCGTGGTCAACGGCCCGGGTGAGGCACGTGATGCCGATCTGGGCGTGGCCTCCGGAAACGGCAAGGGCCAGATCTTTGTCAAGGGTGAGGTTGTTAAGACCGTGCCCGAGGCACAAATCGTAGAAACCCTCATCGAAGAGGCCATGCGCATCGCCGATGAAGAGGGCCTCGAGGCGGTAGAGGGAGCGCGCGCAGAGGTACGCGTCACCCGCTAACGCAATTCGCGCTCTCACTCTGCGGTGTGGGGTGCGGATTTCTTCGTGTCAGTGCTGCTAATATCCCAAGGCATGAAGAAGATGATGTCGCTGCTGTGCGCCGCCTTGTGTGCAGCGACGTCGCTTGTGGCATGCACGCCCAAGCCGGTCTCAGCGCAGCCTGTGGCCGAGGAGTTTATTGAGGATTTCCAGTCTCGCAACAGCGATGGCTTAGCCGCCCTCGTTGATGAACCCGACGCGGCGACCGCTGCCATTGATTCCACCTTCTCGGGCCTGCAGGCAGAGGGGGTGGATATTCAGCTGCATGACGTGAACCAGCAGGAATCGATAGCGACGGCCAAGTACACGATGAACTGGGAGCTTCCCAGGGATCGCACCCTGAGCTATGACACCGAGATGACCTTGACCAAGAAGGGCTCCCAGTGGCAGGTGCGGTGGCTTCCCAGCCTTATCCACCCGAGCCTAGGCGCGCACCAGGCCTTGCAGCTGCGTTCCATTCCCGCCGAGCGCGCCAGTGTGGTTTCCTCCGACGGTGTTGAGCTCATGGCTCCGGGCTTGAGCTACCGGGTGGTTGTGGACAAGGAAGGCATCGCCGATGTGCGCCCTCTGGCGGCCAAGGTATCGGGCATTATTGATAAAGAGCACGCCGCCGATGATTCCGTGTCGCAGGTGGATGCCGGGGACCTAGCCAAGAATCTCGAAGACACGGATGGCTCCTACTCCGTTGGCGTGTATAACGAGAAACAGATAGAGCCCATGCGCGCTGAGCTTGAGGCTATTCCCGGGGTGCGCGTCAACGAGGAGCCGTCGCTCATTACCAAAGAAGCTGGCCTAGCCCCCGATATTCTCTCGCGCGTTCGCAGCATCGTCTTCGATGACACGGAGGGCGCGGCCGGCTGGTCCGTCGCGGTGGTCAACGATAACGGCGCCGCGCTGAGCGATGTCGAGTACCATAAGCCCGCACCCGCCCCAGCGGTGCGCATTGGCTTGGACTATAACGTGCAGCGCGCGGCGCAAGAAGCAGTGGACCTGCGCCCCGAGTCCGAGGCGATGCTCGTGGCCATCCGGCCCTCAACGGGGGAGATTCTGGCGGTCGCACAGACCGCCGCGGCCGATAAGAAGGGCGATATCGCTTTGCAGGGACAGTACCCGCCGGGCTCGGTCTTTAAGATCATCACTGCTTCCGCGGGAATCAAAGACCAAGGGCTCAATTCGGCAAGCATTGTCCCTTGTCCCGGCACCATGAATATCTATGGCCGCACGGTGACCAACTACAACGGCTTCTCGCTCGGTTCGGTCCCGCTTTCTGAGGCTTTCGCGCAATCGTGCAATACCACCTTTGCCGATATCTCAACCAAACTGGACAAGGGCCAGTTGCGCGACATCGGCAAGGAATTTGGGTTCGGCATCGACTTTGACATCCCCGGGCTTACTACCATCACCGGTGCTATTCCTGAAGGCGAGACACCTTTGGAGCGCACCGAGGCCGGCTACGGGCAGGGCGCTGATCTGGCCAGCCCCTTCGGCATGGCGCTCGTCTCTGCCACGGTGGCAGCAGGCAAGACCCCGCTTCCCACGCTCATTGCGGGACATGAGACGAAGGCCTCTGACCAGGCTCCGGCTCCCGATCCGCAGGTGCTGGACAATGTGCGGACGATGATGCGCCAAGTGGTTGTAGCCGGTACCGCCGCAGGTATGAAGGCTGGCGGAACGATCTACGGCAAGACCGGTGAGGCCGAGTTCAACGGCGGATCGCACGCCTGGTTTACCGGTTATCGCGACGACGATATCGCCTTTGCCACCCTCGTACCTTCAGGCGGCGGATCCACCGTTTCGGTGAATATCACCGATAGCTTCCTGCAAAAACTCGATGCCTACCGCGCTGCTCCCGCCGGGGCCGCGGTGCCTGTTCCGGCCGAAGGCTAACCGCGTTCTACTAAGTCAGCATGAGGGGACTAGCATGCAACTATGAGTAATCGCGCAAAGCTAAAACCAGAAAAGCCCACCCCCATCCTTTCGGTGCCTGATTCCATCGAGCGCCCGGAATATGCCTGGAAAGAAACGGTACAAGAAAACGTCGGTGAGCCCTTCATCCAGACTCCCGAGGTCATCGAGGCCATGCGGGAATCCTCGAAGATTGCCGCGAATGCCCTGAAAGAAGCCGGCAAGGCCGTTGCCCCAGGGGTAAAGACTGCCGAGCTAGACCGGATCGCCCACGAGTACATGCTTGACCACGGCGCATACCCCTCCACCTTGGGATACATGGACTTTCCAAAGTCCTGCTGTGTCTCGCTCAACGAGATTGTCTGCCACGGCATCCCGGATAACACCGTCATCGAGGACGGGGACATCGTCAACATTGACGTCACCGCCTATAAGAACGGTGCCCACGGCGACACGAACGCCACTTTCTTTGCTGGCAACGTCTCTGAGGAGCACAAGCTGCTCGTTGAGCGCACGCACGAGGCCATGATGCGCGGCATTCGGGCTGCCAAGCCAGGCCGCGAGATTAACGTTATCGGCCGAGTCATCGAGTCTTATGCCAAGCGTTTTGGCTACAACGTCGTGCAGGACTTTACCGGCCATGGCGTGGGAACCACTTTCCACAACGGGCTCGTTGTCCTGCATTATGATTCCATGACCTACCGCGACATCCTCGAGCCGGGCATGACGCTGACCGTGGAGCCGATGATTAACCTCGGCTCACTGGATTATGAGATCTGGGACAATGGCTGGACCGTGCAAAACGTTGACGGCAAGTTCAGCGCCCAGTTCGAGCACACGCTCGTCATCACGGATGATGGAAACGAGATTCTAACCCTCCCGGATGAGGATTAGAATCTCGTAGTCGGCGCTTGTTTCTCTAGCGCTTAAATCTCGCTAGTACTGGCATCCTAGTCTTCCCATTCCAAACCCAGGATCGCATTTTCTACGACCTCGGGCAGGGCAGGATGAATCCAGTACTGGGAGCGGGCGAAGGTCCGCATATCTAGGTCATAGACCATGGCGGTGATGAGCTGTTGGATGAGCGTCGAGGCCTGCGGGCCTAGGATATGAGCTCCCAGCAGCTGCCCAGTCTTCTTATCCGCAATGAGTTTGCAGATGCCCGTGTGGTCATTCATGGCCCAGCCATAGGCTACATCCCCGAAGTTCTGCACTTTGACCGTGACGTCATAGCCCTTGGCCCGTGCTTCCTTCTCATCCATACCCACCGTGGCGATCTGCGGATGAGTAAAGATGGCCGAGGGCACGAAGTCATGGGGCATTGCGTGCAGGTCATCAGGGTGCAGAAGATTGTGCTGGACAGCACGCGTCTCGGCGTTGGCTACGTGCTTGAGCATGTAGGGGGAGGAGACATCGCCAAGCGCCCAGATGCCATCTGCGGTGGTACGCCCGTACTCGTCGACCTTGATGCGGCCATCCTCGTGCATCTCTACCCCCGCATTATCTAGCTGCAAGAGATCCCCGTTGGGCGTTCGTCCTGTAGCCACGAGGATCGCTTCCGCTTCGATGACATCCCCATTGTCGAGGGTGAGCCGGACTCCTTCCGCGGTCTCCTCGAGCTTCGTCGCCGTACCGAAGGAGATGTCAAAGCGGCGCTTGGCGATGTCGTTAAAACGATCACTGATGTCCTCATCGAGGAAGCGCAGTAGCCTAGACGAGCGGTTAACAATGGTGACTTTAGTGCCCAAGCCATCGAAGACGTGCGCGAACTCCATCGCGATATATCCGCCGCCGACCACGATGAGGCTGCGTGGCTGCTTCGGCATCCGCATGATGTCCTCGTTGGTGTAATACTTCACCCCAGAGGTTGCATAGACCTCAGGGATGGTCGGGCGCGAACCCGCGGCGAGGACGATGCGCTTGCCACGGATGACATGTTCACCAATCTTGAGGGTGCGCGGGGCAACGAATACGGCGTGCTGATCATAAACGGTGATGTTGGGGGTTTCCTCGCCCCGCCGGTACTCCTCGCCGCCTTGGGCAATCTTGTCAATGCGGTTGGTAAATACGCGGTCGATGATGGCCTGCCAATCCACGTGATTGACGCTCATATCTAGTCCGAGATGACCAGACTCGCGGGCGGCCAACGCTAGATCAGCGGCGTAGACGTACATCTTGGTTGGAATGCACCCCACATTAAGGCAGGTGCCGCCGAAGCGGCCCTCCTCGACGATGGCGATCTTCTGGTCATCGAACTCCGGTGCAGGGATGGAATTGCCGGAGCCGGTGCCAACGATGATGAGATCGTATTCTTCCTCGACCGTGTAGGTGGGGGTGGCCATGTATTTTCTCCTCTGAATCTGGCTGGAACTGTTGCACACTATTATTTGAACTGCATATGGCCCGAAGAGCCGAGTCTAACTTCTGGTGAAAGATGGACGCCTAAGACGCCGAGGCGGCCGGCAGCGTGCGTTTCAGCCACGCGTCGCAGGCGGCAAAAGCCTCAGCACGCGGACCGGCCGTTGACAAGAAGACATCGTGCCTTGCGCCACGGATGCGGTGCAAGGTGTAGTCAAGGCTGAGTTCTTTTGCCCAGCGCTGCGTTTGTGCCACGTCTATAACAACGTCGGCCTCGTTGGTTTTATTCGAATATGGTTGTCCCAGGTAGGACTTGGTTGAGCATAGTGTCAACACCGGCACGCCCACCTTCGTGCGCCCGGAGTGAATCTCATCGAAGCCTTTGAGAATAGCCGCTAGCCAGCCTACGTACTTACGGTGGCCGCCGAGGGGTTTGAAGGTCAAATTGAAGTCCCACTCACCATGCTGGCTCTTGTGGATCGACTGCCCGAAAGTGGCTAGCCCACCACCGGGAAAGGGAGCCCGCGGGATGATCTTGCTCAAGGCGTTGATGGCCGGTTGCAGGGCCTTGACGGTGGTAGGAGAAACTCCCATCATTCCTAGCCAGGGGCTATCGAGGATGAGCCCCTTGATGCGGTGGAAGCGGGAGGGATCCTCACGGCGAAGATGGTCTAGCCACAAAGGCGTGATGAGGCCCCCCGTGGAATGCGCGATGAGTGCCACGTCCGGGTTCGGGATGGCATCGAGGGCAGCGGCGAGATCAACGAAGTAGAGCTTCAAGTCGGAGACGTAGTGCCAGGTTTGCTCCTCGGTCCTTGAGCGCCCACACTTGCGTAGATCCAGGGCATAAAAATCGTATCCATTCTCAAAGAAGTGCCGCGCCACGTGCTCTTGGAAGAAGTAATCCGTCATCCCGTGGACCCATAGCAACGCTGGTCGCGGGGGAGAGGGGTGGTCTTTGGCGGGGTCTTGGCCGCTAGGCCGATAGCGAACCAATGTTGCAAAGACCTCTCCTTGGCCATCGGGGTCCTCGCCCAAGTCCAAGGTTGCGGCCTGATAATCCTCCCCGAGGATATCGGTTTTCCATTGTGGTTCTTGCTCAATCATGGAACCGAGTTTAGGCAGAGCGCGTGACTTCGACATCTGGGGGAGTATCTGCTTGGGGAAGTAGGGGGTAGCAAGATGGTAAAAACCGGACATTCAAACGGGGTTGGAATATCACTCCCTGCTCTAAGAGCGTAGAGTGAATTGCTAATGCGTGGCGCATTCCCGATGCACCTGGTGGATACGTCGCGACGGTACTGCAATAATTCGTGCGATGCCGAGGTTCCCCGCCGGGCATCGCTTGAGTCAAACTCCAATTTGAAGAGGTAAAAATAGGTGTCCTCCGCTAAGAAAACAGCACAGGTTGTAGATGAGGTCGATGTAGCACTTATTGGTGCCGGTATCATGAGCGCCACCTTGGGCGCCATGCTCCGCGAGCTAGAGCCTAGCTGGACCCAGATCGTCTTCGAGCGCCTCGACGGCCCGGCCATGGAATCCTCCGCCCCGTGGAACAACGCAGGTACCGGCCACTCCGCCCTGTGTGAGCTTAACTACACCCCGGAAAAGAACGGCCGGATTGATATCTCCAAGGCGATCGGCGTCAACGAGAAGTTTCAGCGCTCCCGCCAGTTCTGGTCTCACCAGCTCGATAACGGCATCCTCAGTGAGGCCCGCGAGTTCATCAACCAAGTCCCTCACGTGTCCTTCGCGCAGGGAGAGATTCAGGTTGACTACCTCAAGCGTCGCTTTGAGGCCTTGAGCGCTAATCACCTTTTCCCGGATATGAAATTCTCTGCGGATCCTTCTACTTTCACCGAGAAGCTTCCCCTCATGTCCCAAGACCGCGACTTCAATAACAAGGTCGCCATCTCGTGGACGGAGGCTGGAACGGACGTCAACTTCGGCGCTCTGACCAAGCAGTTCCTCACGGCGGCTAAGGCCTCTGGAACCGAGATCCGTTACGCGCATGAGGTCATTGACATCAAGCGCGACGGCAGCGCCTGGAAGGTCTACACCAAGAACCTGCACACCAAGGACATCACGGTAGTTAAGGCCAAGTTTGTATTTGTCGGCGCCGGCGGATACGCCCTCGATCTGCTGCGCAAAGCCGGTGTCAAGGAAGTTGCTGGATACGCCGGCTTCCCGGTTTCCGGCCTGTGGCTGCGCGCTAAGAACCCGGAGCTTATCTCTCAACACGAGGCCAAGGTCTACGGCAAGGCAGCGGTGGGCGCACCCCCGATGTCGGTTCCGCACTTGGACACTCGCGTGATCGACGGTGAGAAGGGCCTTCTCTTTGGACCTTACGGTGGCTGGAGCCCGAAGTTCCTGAAGAAGGGAAGCAACCTCGACCTCTTCAAGTCCATTCGCCCAGACAATCTGACCTCCTACCTTGGCGTGGCTTTCCAAGAGTTTGGCCTCACCAAGTACCTCATCGACGAGGTACGCAAGTCTTTCTCGGACCGCGTCGAGGCTCTGCGCGAGTACGTTCCCTCTGCACGTGAGGAAGACTGGGAGACTGTCGTTGCAGGTCAGCGCGTCCAGGTGATCAAGCCTGCAGGCGCACCGCAGTTTGGCTCCCTGGAGTTTGGCACCACCTTGATCAACAACCAAGAAGGCTCCATCGCCGGCATCTTGGGCGCTTCCCCGGGAGCTTCCATCGCACCGGCCGCCATGCTGGAGCTGCTGGAGCGTTGCTTCGGTGAGCACATGATCCAGTGGGGCGACAAGATCCAGGAGATGATTCCTTCCTACGGCATTAATCTGGCCAAGGACGAGAAGCTCTATGACGAGATGTGGGCTTATACCCAGAAGACTCTCAAGCTCGATAAGTAGTTAGAGCAGCATAAGCGGCTCTTCCGGCTTTAGAGTGCATGGTGGGAGCGGCAGATATAAAACGAGTCCCCTTGTCGGTGATGGTTTAGGTATTGAATCTAGCCAGTACCAACAAGGGGACTTTGTTCATGGAATCTGCTGGAGATTTCACCCTTATCGAATCTGACGCCTAAACCTACACAAGTTGGTGTCCTACCTGCGATGTTGTCGGTATTTTCCGGGAACATTTCCACCGCAAAGCGGGTTACCCGCTGGATTGTGCAACGCTTAGCTATCGCAAGGCTGGGTTTGTTTTGTGGTGCGGGAAGTCGCCGTTGGGCCGGTTGGCCTAACGGCTGGTGTGCGGGGGCTGCCAGATTATCTTTCCGCCTTGGCGGGTAAGGCGCC
>NZ_DGRD01000018.1:0-31651 GCF_002390965.1 Corynebacterium sp. UBA4397 | reverse complement strand
AGTTGTGGACGCTGAAGTTGTGAACGAAGACTCCGCTTCGAAAGGGACTGAAGAAGCAGCTCAGGAAAGCTCCATTTCTGTGGATCAGGACGAGGACTCGGCTCCTGAGAGCGAAAGCGCGGAGGATAAAGAGCACTAATTGCCAGGCGGGGGTAGCAGCGGGCTAAGATATGCCTGTGACTTCACCTCTCCAGCCGCAAAAACCCTCCTATTCACCGCCTTTGTCTGTCGTCGTCCTTGTTTCTGGGACGGGTTCGCTCCTGCAGTCCATCATGGACGCGCAGGAAGGAAGCTACCGAGTAACCAAAGTCGTCGCCGATAAGCGCTGCCCCGGGATCGACCGGGCTCAGGATCGCGGTATCGCGACCGAGGTAGTAGAGATGGGTGCGGATCGCACCGAGTGGAATCAACGTCTGGTTGCCGCCGTCGAGGAGGGGCAACCAGACATAATTGTTTCTGCAGGTTTTATGAAGATCCTGGGGCAGGCGTTCCTAGACCGGTACGAGGAGCGCATCATTAACACCCACCCCGCACTTCTGCCCTCTTTTAAAGGGGCGCACGCCGTGCGGGATGCGTTGGATTATGGAGTGAAGATCACAGGTTCTACCGTCCATTTTGTTGATGCCGGGGTGGATACTGGGCGCATCATTGCTCAACAGGCAGTGGAGATTGTTGAGAATGATGACGAGGCCAGCCTGCACGAGCGGATCAAAGTGGTAGAACGCCAGCTCATTGTCAGAGTGCTGCGTGCAGCGCAGATCGTGGACGGTCGTGTCCGCGTACAGCTCTAGTGTTATTTCCCTCAACCTTGGTCAGGAAGGCTGCTTCTTACTATGAATGACGACCGCAAGCAGATTAAGCGGGCACTAATTAGCGTTTACGATAAGTCCGGTCTGGAGGATCTCGCTCGGGCGCTTGATGCGGCTGGGGTCGAGATCGTCTCGACTGGTTCGACCGCCGCAAAGATTGCGGATCTGGGAATCGCCGTTACCCCAGTGGAAAAGCTCACCGGCTTTCCTGAGTGCTTGGAAGGTCGCGTAAAGACTCTCCACCCGCGCGTGCATGCGGGGATCCTGGCGGATACGCGCAAAGAAGATCACCTCCATCAGTTAGAAGAGCTGGACATTCAGCCTTTCCAATTGGTTGTTGTTAACCTCTATCCCTTCCGCGAAACGGTTGCCTCCGGCGCGGACTTTGACGGCTGTGTTGAGCAGATCGATATTGGAGGCCCGTCGATGGTGCGTGCGGCCGCCAAGAATCATCCTTCCGTGGCAGTCGTTGTGGATCCCGCTCGTTACGGTGAGGTCGCCCACGCTGTGGAGAACGGCGGCTTCACCCTCAGTGAGCGCCAAGCCTTGGCCCGCGATGCCTTCCTGCACACGGCTGATTATGACGCGGCTGTGTCGCAATGGTTTGTTGAGCAGCTAGGGACTGAGCAGGCAGGCGCACAGGCACTGCGCTACGGTGAGAACTCCCATCAAGCAGCCACGGTAACGCGCATCGGCACCGCCGGTCTGGCGAATGCTCGGCAGCTCAACGGCAAGGAGATGTCCTACAACAACTACCAGGACGCCGATGCCGCATGGCGCGCCGCATGGGATCACAAGCGCCCGTGCGTCGCCATCATCAAGCACACCAACCCTTGCGGCATTGCGGTATCCGAGGAATCCATCGCGGCCGCTCACCGTGCCGCACATGCCTGTGATCCGCTCTCTGCTTTCGGAGGAGTCATCGCGGTCAACCGCGAGGTTTCCGTGGAAATGGCGGAGCAGGTCAAGGAGATCTTCACTGAGGTCATCGTTGCGCCTTCCTATGAAGATGGCGCCGTCGAGATCCTGCAGACGAAGAAGAACCTGCGTGTTCTCGTGGCTGAGTACGAGGCTCCCACCACGGAGAATAAGTTTATCTCTGGTGGTTTCTTGACTCAGGACCCCGACACCTACCAGGCAGAGGGCGACAAGCCGGAGAATTGGAAGCTCGTGGCAGGCGAGGCCTTGTCCGAGGCGGACATGGCGCAGCTGGAGTTTGCTTGGCGCTCAGTGCGCGCGGTGAAGTCGAACGCTATTCTGCTGGCCAAAGACAATGCCACCGTTGGAGTAGGTATGGGCCAGGTCAACCGCGTGGATTCCGCCAAGCTGGCAGTCCAGCGCGCGAATACTCTGGCTGAGGGAGAAGACCGCGCCGCTGGCTCTTTCGTGGCCTCGGATGCGTTCTTCCCCTTTGCTGACGGCCTCGAGGTGCTTCTCGAAGCCGGGGTCAAAGCCGTTGTGCAGCCGGGCGGCTCCATCCGCGATGAGGAAGTCATTGCCGCCGCGCAGGCCGCAGGAACGACCATGTATCTGACTGGGACGCGTCACTTTGCCCACTAGGAGTATTTAGAGGAATCTCCCCTCCCTGCAGATTCACAACCGCGGGTACCTCTTGAGCTAGTCCAAGAGGTACCCGCGGTTGCGTCTTAAGTAGTGCCCTAGGGTGGCGATTTTCTCATTGTACGGAGGGGGATCCGATGACAAAGGAGGAACCAGAAGCAGGCTGGTCCGCGGCGTCGAAGAAGCTCGCAGTGATGACTACCATTGTGCGCCCAGAGAGCGGGAGCTGCAGCTCAGTGGGTTCACCAACATCGACTCTTAAGTCTTGAAGGCTGCCGGTTCCATCATTGATGAGCACGTGCGCGTGATCGACCTCAGGGTTGCTGCGGCTATCGGTGAATCCCAGTGTCATGGTCAAAAGCTCGAAATCCCCGTCCCGGAACTCGAGCGTGGCCGTGGCGGAATCCCCAGTTTCAGCCACATAGGAGTGGGGGAAGCTAACTCCTTGAATCATGGCGGTGGTGTCCTCTTGGCTAAAGTCAGAATCTAGACTCCAGCTACTGGTGAGCGAAGTTCCCGCCGGCTGATATGGCTCCTCCTCCGTTGTTGCCGAGGTGTCTCTCTCCCCGAACGCCCACCACGCCGCGCCTCCGAAGGCGATCGCTAAAGCCAACATCGCCGCGATGAGGCCTGCGATGGCAGCGTCGAAGTAACTCCGCTGCGACTTGGGACTTTGTCCCCCTGTAGCGGACTGCGAGAACGCAGGTGTGTGCGCAGATGCAGATGGACCAAAGGCAGCATTCTGGGCCCCGAAGTGCTGCGAGCCGGGGCCGCTGGGGAAACTAGGGGGAGAAGTCGGGGAAGGCGAAGCCGAATGCGGGCCTGCAAAAGCGCCAAAGCGTGGGGGAGGCCCTGGAGGGGGAACAGTCATGACGAGAGGGAGTTTCCTTGTGGCTTAGAGAGAATCAACATGTTTAATGTAGCCCGAAAACGCTCGGGATAGGCGGCTAGGTCGGCTTAGGGGCAACGGTTCTTGTTAGACCGGCCTAGTGCGGATGTGGGGAGTGCTCCCCATCATGGCGCAAAATGGAGAAAAGTCCAGGAGTCTGGGGTAGAAGTTATAGGTGCGATTCGAGTTTTCAGCCCATTATGCAGACTGCTTCTGCCCCAATGAGGTGGAGACGCGCCACCCCTCGGCGCCAGATACCGAAAGCGGATTCTTTAAGGAACGGAGTTGCAGATGAGCAATGCAAACGGCGGAGGAAACCCTTGGCAAGACCCTCAAGGACATACCCCCGCGAACCCCTGGGCCCACGACATGGATGCCCGAGATAACTACGGCAACGAGGCATATCCACCCACGGATGAGTGGGAAGCCCTGCCGCCCACGGCGGTTAGTGCCGGCGCTCCTGCTTCCAAGCCGAACCGGCTGCCCCTTTATATGGGCATAGTCGTGGCCTTGATAGCCATCGCGGCAGTAATTGGCTTCTTTGTCTTTAATAGCTTGAGCGGACGTGGCACAGGAAGCTCTCAAGACTCTGCCGCCGGGGACGCCGCAATTGCGACATCCCCGCAGGAAGCAGCTACTCAGCCCGCAACGTCTGAAGAAGCAGCAGAACCGGAACGCCCAGAGTTTCCGCAGCTCCCCAGCGGCGCAGTCGCAGTGAACGACGCTGCGATGAACAATCTTCCCGGTGGGGACTTCAATAACGTCTATCGCGGCTCGAGTGTGACTTCCACACAGTTCTCTTTGGCTGTGCGTGATGCCTATGTGCGTAATTACCTCGACACGGGTGATCTTAACGCCACCTTGTCGGTATATAGCTCCGTAACCTATAACAGCTATTCCATGTCTTGCAGTGACAACGGGCAGTTTGTCACATGTACCGGCGGTAATAATGCGATCGTCTATATTGTCTAGCCCAAGGAGCACTGGCGCCGTGTCACTTCTTTTCAGCGCTCGGCCACGAGCCGGCCACAACATTTGTGGGAGCAAGAGCCTTACGATGACCGGCGCGGTTGCCACAGTCGCCAGCGCGCTTGTTCTTTCGGGCTGCACAATTGGGGATCCTGCACCGCTAGACTCCACGAGCAGCGAAAGTGCAACCGGGCCTACCTTGCCTGAGGCCGAGTCGCGGGAATCGTCCTCGATTTCGCCAACTCTTCCCGCAAGCTCAACGCAAGATTCATCGAAGGCAGCCGATGCCCAGGCAGCACTCGATGCCGCAGTATCGGCCGCCGTGACTCGCTTCGGCGGGCAGGCCGGTATCGCCGTGGCTGATGGACAGGGCGTTATCGCAGCAGGGCAGACAGGACCGGCAGCAGCGTGGTCTACCTCGAAGGTGCCCTTGGCTATCGCGGCCCACAGAGCCGGGGTAGCTGACCCCGCTACTATTTCCTCCGCGATCACCTTCTCCGATAACCAAGCAGCCGAGCAAATGTGGCAGGCCTTGGGGGCGGGTGAGGAGGCCGCCGCGGCGGTGGGCAGTGTTCTGGCCGAGGCCGGTAACGGCTCTACTCGTGTACAGCCGCAGGTCACTAGGCCAGGATTTAGCGCCTTTGGCCAGACACAATGGTCTGTATCAGATCAGGCACGATTTGCCTCGCGCTTGGGTTGCCTGGATGGCGCCGACCAGGTTCTTTCCGCGATGCAAGTCAGCGATCCGGCGCAGGGTTATGGACTGCGCCAGTTTGTTGGGGCGCGCATGAAGGGGGGCTGGGGTCCAGACGAGTCCGGGGCTTATGAAGTCAGACAGCTGGGCATTGTGTCTTTGGAAGGCACTCCCGTTGCTCTCGCCTTGTTCGCGCATCCGCAGGAAGGCACGTATGAGGCAGGCCAAGCCATGCTGAGCACGATGACTGAGGAGCTTAAGGCAGCACAGGTCACATGGCCTTCCGCCGCGTGCTCCTAAAGCAGTAGCGTCTAAAGGCGTTTAGCGTGCCCAATATCCTTGGAAATCGCCGGTGTCTTGGGTGCCAGAACCGTCATTGACGGAGACTATCCACTGCGTTTGATTGAGCTCGACGGTACTAGGGGAATCGTTGATGCCGGCGCGATAATGGCCGCTACCGAGCCGTTGCGCCGTCCCGGAGGCAGGTCCACTCTTCCACGAGCCGTGATAGGTGTAGGCCCCTGCGGCCTCGCAGACCACTACATAGCGGCTCTCGGAGGAGAGAAAGGCTGCGTAGACGAGCTGTTGACCTGCTGAGCAAGTAGCAGCAGGCTGAGAAGTCCAGCCAGTTGACCCCAGCCCCGGTAGCTGCCCCTCTGCTCCTTGATTGGAGTTTGCGCTAGACGCTGAATGCGGCAGCTGGGCCACCGTGCCGCTGCGAGCTGAGCCCGCCGCTGCCGTCTGGGGAGCGGCGGGAGACCCAGCGAGGCTCGGACGCGGCTGCGGCTGCCTGCTAAGCGTTTCTTGCATTCCCACAGCGGCCGGCGCAGAGCCGGCAGGGAGTAATAGTGACTGTGCCTGCTTAGTCTCAGCCTTGCCCGTACCGGCCCAAATTGCAGCGCCGGCGACGAGCGCGGCAACGATGACGCTCACGATCGCGCCAATCCCCACCCAGTCCCGTTGAGTGCGCCGAGGAGGAGCGGCAGGAGGAGGGTAGTTGGGGACGGAGGATCCATTCGCGGGCGCGGAGCTGCCGAAGCTGGGAGAGTTCATGGGCTGCCTTCACGAGGTAGGGGAGGAAAAAGCCTATTGCTTAGTGTAGATCAAACCTGGCAAAACCATTAGAACTCAGCGCTGCTGCTAACCTGCACCCCATTAGTGGGGTAAGCGCAGGTGGATAAAGCGACAAAAGTGGGCCTAAGGGGGCACTCAAGAGGGGCATAAGCACTGATTGCAGGTGAAAGTATGGTGAAATGATCTCCGTGACCGCTCTCTCCTTCCCCGACTGGCTAGCCAGAAAACGCAATCTGACCGATATTACAGAGATCGGGCGTGGGGGAATGGGAACCGTCTATCGGGTGAGAGAACACGATCCGGACAGGGTTCTAGCAGTCAAGGTTTTGCTACCAGAACTCAGCGGTGCGGGGGAGCAGCAACGCTTCCGCAAGGAGATGGATAGTCTCATTCGCATCACCCATCCGGCGATCATCGACCTGAAGTTCAGCGATACCACCCCTAATGGCTATTACTTTGCCATGCCCTATTTGGATGGCGGCAGTCTAGAGGACCTCATCGCAAAGAGAAGGCAGTCAGGGCGCGGTTTCAACCTGCGGGACGTGGTTTACTACCTTAAACCCATAGCCAGGGCTTTGGATTATTTACATGGAGAGCTCTCCCCGCCGCTTGTTCACCGTGACATCAAGCCGGCCAATATTTTGTTGCGTGCTCAACCCGGCTCCCTGGATCCCAGCGTACTCATTGACTTTGGCATTGCGATTTCTCCCAATGAGTCGCGCTTAACCCGGTTAGGGCGTGTGGTTGGCACGGAGAAGTATGCCGCACCGGAGCTTTCTCATTCCGGCTTTCAGGGAGAGGCCGCCAGCGCAGCTAGTGACAACTACGCACTGGCGCTCATCGCCTTCGAGATGATCACCCTGCATCATTTCAAAGACACTATGCCGCCGCAGACATGGCAGACCCACCGCCAAGTGTCCAATCTCGCGGGCTTTGCGCTTGGCGAAGACGCGGCCAAACACCCCGAAGAAGTCCGCGCCGTCCTAGCCCGTGGGTTGAGTGAGATTCCCGCGCAGCGTTTCCGTTCCGCCAGCGAATTCATCGACGAGCTGGGCAGGTGTGGGAAAAGAAAGCCGCCCGCTGCGCGTGGTGCTACTGCTGTGCCAACCAGCTCTGGCAGGGGAAAACAGTGGTCAGGGGTACGCAATGCACTCGTGGCCGGAGCTGCTGTCGTTCTCATCGCTGGGATCTCCGCTGGTGGATGGGTCATGTCTCACCCGAAGTGGAATGCTGCTGAAGAAAGCCTCGTCGCGGCCCTCCCGCAGCTTCTTCCTGGCTCTCCGGGCCAGGCGGGGTGGGCGGATGCCACCTGCCACAGTGCGGAGGTAGCTGGCGGGCAACGCGCACGAATCCAATGTGTCTCGCAGTCTTTGGGCAGTTTTGAGGTAGTGGGATTTCAAGACCAAGCTGCGCGTGATGGTCTCGTGTCCTCTCAGCTGGCAACCTTTGGTAGCTCCGGCTCGGAGAAGGGAAGCGACACTGCGGTTGACACTGCGATGGTGCAAAGCGGTTCCGAGTGCACAATGACCTACTACCTCCCGGCCGGCAGCCCAGAGGCGGTGTTAGCTTTAGGCGGGGGCCAAAAACCGAGTACAGCCGCTGCGGATAGGAATACAATTGCGATAGCTTTGATAGGTTCTTCCATGATCGATTACGCACAGGATTCTTCAGGTTGGGATATAGAAATATGCTAGACACGCCTACTACCGATACCTCAGCACTGCCGGTACAACCACGCCCGCGCCTGCATATTGATGATCTGGTTGGTAACTCACTCCTGCTTCAAGCCGGGGAGGAACTCGTTGTCGGGAGATCAGGCAACCTCGTCATTGGGCGCCATGATCTTTCCATGCACCGCACGCTATTTCAGCTGTGGTACTCCGAGCAGGGCTGGATGATGAGCAATGTCGGGCGGCACATACCGCTGCGGATAGACGCACTGAACAAGGGGGGTTCCACACACATCGAACTTGGCCCAGGTGCTGTGACTTTCCTGCCCTTGGGCAAGAGCTCGATAACTTGCGAGAGCAAGGAAGAGAAGTATGAGCTGCACGTGCAGGTTGAGAAGCTGGCTAAGGTTGGCCCCTCGCGCTATTCACCCGCCAGTGATCAGCTCACCCGCGAGCGCTCAGTATTTACGGCAGATCAAGAAGATCTCTTGCGCCTGTTAGCCGGCTACCTCGGAAGCCCAGGTGCCACGAATGCCAACATTCCTCCCGTGAAGGAGATTGCCGGGCAACTAGGCTGGACAGAGAAGAAGACGAACCAGAAGATCGACAGGCTTGTCCACAAACTGGAGGGCGAAGGCGAGGCGCCCTTTAGGCCGTTTCGCATCTTCCTTGCGCAATACGCTCATCGACACGCCTTAGGCTAGGAGAACAAGACCATGACTAACCCATTTCCCCCTGAGTACTCTCCAGAATACGGCTCTGAGAATGGCCCAGTGTATGACTCAACAAACGGTCCCCAGCCACACTCTCAGGGCGGGAGAATTCCGCTCTATATTGGCATCGTAGTCTTGGGTGTGATTTTTGCGGCTGCCGTTGCATTCTTTGTGTTTCGTGGTCTGGGGGGTGAAGAGACCACCGCAGCCGAATCTTCTGCACCGATGTCCACCAAAAGCGGCAGCATCCTCACCGCGCAAAACCAGGATGAGAGCATGCGTGCCTCGGAGGAAGAAGACGTAGTCACGGTCACAGAGACCGTGCCCCCTGAGCCGGAGACGCCTGCCACGCAGCGGGCGGCGGATATGCCAGCGGGCCTCTCCGCGACGGGATGGATCCGTAGCTTCGCTTCTTGCAATAGCGGCGAGAGTCTAGTTTTTGCCGGTAACGGGCCGGATGGCCAGGTGGCGCTATGCCAGGGCAGTGCAGGGCTGACCTATCGTTCCCACATGTTTGGTGGAACCCTCGAATCCCCGGCTACAGAAAGCGATGGTTCCTACTATGTCCAGGCTGACCCCGCGCTCATCATCGTTACACCGGGAGGAGTTACAGTGCGCGAGGGCGGAGCCTTGGCAGCAAACTCAAGCTTCAGCCAGTCCTGGAGCGGGCGCTAGAGAATAGGGGGCTCTAGCGAGTCTTCTTCTTGCGGGCCGCGGCCGCAGCGGCCGCGGCGGAGATGGAATCATTGCGATCCTTGAGCAGCTCAAGGGTCTTTTCCTCGGCGTTGTCAGGGATGGTGGCGCCGAGTACTGACAAAGCGGCGTCGGCAAGCATGGCTGCGGTCTCCGGAATGCGCTGTGAGGCGTCGAACGGCGGGGTACCGTCGTTGCGCCGCATCTCGATGACGGACAACGCAATGTGGAAGGGCAACTCGATGCGGGGATCGTCTTCGCCCACGATGGCTGCGGCGTTGCTACGGAAATGTTCCTGCAGCTGCTTGCGTGCCTCGTGATACTCGGAAAACTCAGGAGAATTGGCCACCGGCAGCTGATACAGGCGCCCTACATTCCAGCCACTGGTGAGCAACAGACGGGCCTCAGCAGCGACCAAAGACCACAGGCGCTGTTCTGGTTCGACATCGGTCTGGGCCAACTCTCCAGCCAGCTCCAAAGAGGGCTCGATGGTCGAGTTAAGCAAGGTAAGGAAGATTTCCGTCTTGGAAGGGAAGTGATAATAGAGGGAAGCCTGCCGGATGCCTACAGCGTCCGCGATTTGGTGCGTCGAAGTATTAGCGAAGCCCTGGGTGGTGAAAAGCTCAGAAGAAGCGTCGAGGATTTCCTCCCGGGCGGAATTGCCGCGACGGCGAGGACTGTTCTTGCGCGGCCTACCAACGTTGCCTGCCATGTGGTCGGTCGCCTCCTTTCAAAAGGGGTGGGGATGAGAATAGTAAGGGATTGAGGGTTTACTTAAAGATAGTAGAGCCTCAGGGGCGCAAGCCGCGGCCAAAGCTGCGGTGCGGCGATCAAGAAGAGGCTTTATCCCGAGCTGCGATTGACTCAAACGTGGCCGAGAGTGTGCGGCATGCCGAGCCGTAGGCTGTTCTGTCCAGCGGCGGCAAGTCTGCAAGAGTTGTCTCATGCTCGTTGACTCCAGCAAACCAACGCTGCAGTTCCAATGACATGCCCATGCGCCAGGACTTGGTTAGGGAGTCTGCTTCTTCTGCGCTTAGAAGCTCGCGCTCAACCCCAATGGCTAGACGGTCTGGTGTTGGTCTCGGCGCTGGAGCGGCCCATCGCGCGATTGCAGCTATGGGGGAGAGCAGCACATGTTGGATGTCGAGCAATGCTTGGCGGTCAGGCAAGCCGTCCACAAGTTGCAGCGCCGCAGGGCGCTCCGCCAAGGCAGAGGCGAGGAGTGCTTCTTCGCCGCCAGGCCCGAGTGGAAGGCCCGCGTCGACACGGGTGGCTGCGGTGTCTTCTGCAGACTGCCCGCGCAAGCCAGCGTCCTTCAGAATGCTTTCTAGTTGAGGATCTTCTCCGATCCACAAAACCGGCATGGAGGGCAAGATATCTCCTCGCGCGACGGCGCCGGTGAGACGCACGGGGCTGCTGACCCCGGGGGAGCGAACAATATCGACGATGAGCCTGGAGTACCATGCGGCTAGTTCTAGGTCATCTCCGCGATGCTCGACGGCATTGCGGAGGAGATCTACGCCCTCAGCCAGTAAGCCGCGGGCGGTCTGTGGTGACTGGCAACGCGGCGCTAGCTCAGCGAGATCGAGCAATGACTTGTGCAAAGCCATGAAGAAGTCTTTCCTTCCGCTTTTGGTGCATTTATTTAACGTTCCTAATCTAGCACCTTGCGTGCAGAATCACGTCAAAGTGCTCCTGCACTTGCACCGCCACGGAATCATGCATTGGCGGCAGACTGATAACGGATAGAAAAATGGCCGCCACCAAGCCTTCCTTATCGGAAGGGATGGCGGCGGCCACTTAAGGTTCTTTTACCGTGTCACACTTGCCAGCGGCAAAAGCGTGCTGTTGAAACCTGCTACTGAATTAGCGGGTAGTGAACGGCAGGAGAGCCATTTCGCGTGCGTTCTTGATTGCGGTTGCAACCTGACGCTGCTGCTGCGGGGTCAGGCCCGTAACGCGGCGCGAACGGATCTTGTGACGATCCGAGATGAAAAGACGCAAGGTCTTGGTGTCCTTGTAGTCCACCTTCTCGATGCCCTCAGCCTTCAAAGGATTCTTCTTCGGGCGGCGGGTTTGCTCCATACGGAACTTCTTTTGGTTATTGCGCTTGATAGCCATTGTGCAATTCCCCCTTTACCAGCTGGACTTACGGACGCCCGGCAGCTCACCACGGTGAGCCATGCCACGCATACGGACACGGGACAAACCGAACTTGCGGAGGTAACCGCGGGGACGGCCGTCAGCGGCGTCGCGGTTACGAACGCGAGCCGGGGAAGCGTCACGAGGCTGGCGGTTCAATTCGAACTGCGCGTCGAGACGATCTTCAGCGGAGGTGTTCGGGTTCTTGATGATTGCTTTGAGCTCTGCGCGACGCTCCGCATAGCGGGCGACGATTTCCTTGCGCTGCTCGTTCTTGGCGATCTTGGACTTCTTAGCCATGAATTATCGCTCCTCGCGGAATTCGACGTGCTTGCGGGCGATCGGATCGAACTTCATCAGAGAAATACGGTCCGGGTTGTTCCGCTTATTCTTACGGGTTACGTAGGTATAACCGGTGCCAGCGGTGGACTTCAGCTTAATGATTGGGCGGATATCGTTACGTGCCATCTTCTAGATCTTCTCCCCACGTGCGCGAATCTTGGCAACAACGGACTCGATGCCGTCGCGGTCAATGATTTTGATTCCCTTGGTAGAAACAGTCAGGGTGATGGTACGGCCCTCGGAGGGCAGGTAGTAGCGACGACGCTGCACGTTAGGGTTCCAACGGCGCGAAGTGCGGCGGTGCGAGTGCGAGACCTGCTTGCCGAATTGCGGCTTGCGGCCCGTTACCTGGCAAATAGCCGACATGGGTCTTCTTTCTCCTAGCCGCCCACATCATGGCTATTAAACACTTACTCTATGCAGTGAGGTGCAGTGCTCTATTAAGTGAGGATGAGCGCAAGTAAGGGTTAAACACCAGTAGACGGGGCGTAAAACGTATATTTTGACAACAGCAATGCGCAATCTTACCGCCCGCAGTGCTTTTTGCCTAATCGCCCCATTGTAATTCCGCATCCTAATTCTGTGTCCTCTTTATGACGATTCCGAGGGGTTAAGCTTCTCGTCGTTGGTCGGCGTCAGGGGTTGAGGAATTTCCTGTTGCGGCCCATCCGGGTGTAATATGGCTCGAGTTGTTTGTTCCTCGAGCGAAGCACTCGCCACGAGGTGCGGCAGAGAAATTATCGTACATCCCAACTCAGGCACGATCTACGCAATTTTTGAGCGCGGAACCGACCTGAAGTTTCAACCCTGAGGGAGATCCTATGAAGAAAGATATCCATCCGGATTACCACCCTGTGGTTTTCCAAGATGCCGGTACCGGACATCAGTTCCTTACCAAGTCCACGGCCACTTCCGCTCGCTCCGTCGAGTGGGAAGACGGCAACGAGTACCCGCTGATCGTCGTCGACGTGACTTCTGAGTCCCACCCGTTCTGGACTGGTGCTCAGCGCGTTATGGATACCGCCGGCCGCGTCGAGCGCTTCAACCAGCGCTTCGGCGGCATGGCTCGCCGCAAGAAGAAGAACGCGTAAGGAGGAAAGAAGAAAATGGCAACTCCTAAGTTTAAGAAGTCCCGCGCGAACACCCACTCCCGTCGTTCGCAGTGGAAGGCTGACAATGTCGCCCTCCAGGAAGTAACCATCGACGGCCAGACCGTGCGCATCCCGCGCCGTCTGGTCAAGGCTGCAAAGCTCGGCCTTGTGGACGTTGAGCAATTCTAATCGGCCGCTCTGCTTCACTGTTTAACACCCCCACGTTGCCCCCGGCAATGCGGGGGTGTTTTGTGCCTAACGCGTGTCCAGCGCTTTTATGTGAGCCATCTCCTACTAAAGGCGGTTGCGTTTGTTCGCCTACTAATCCAGCGCCTTAATAAGTATCATCTAACCTCATGAAGATTCTCGTAGTGGATGATGATGAAGCGGTCCGCGGCTCCCTGCGGCGTTCCCTGAAGTTCAACGGCTTTGATGTGCTCACCGCCAGTGATGGAGAGGAAGCCGTTGAGGTGGTTAACTCCGAGAATCCAGAACTACTCATCCTCGATGTGATGATGCCCAAGATGGATGGACTTGAGGTGTGCCGCACGCTGCGCGGTGAAGGCTGGGACCGTCCGATACTTATCCTTACCGCCCGTGACGGCGTGGCGGAGCGAGTGGCTGGGCTTGATGCCGGAGCGGATGATTACCTTCCCAAGCCCTTTGCTCTGGAGGAGCTGCTGGCGCGAGTTCGTTCACTCGCACGGCGCGCAGCGGCTGATTCCATAAAGAAGGAGCCGCAGGGCGACGCGCGGCTTCGTTTTGCAGATCTGGAGCTTGACTCGGATTCGCGCGAAGTCAAGCGCGGCGAGAGGCAGGTTTCCCTTACTCGTACTGAGTTCGCGTTGCTTAAGCTGCTGATGGAGAACCCACGCAAGGTCCTCGCCCGCTCGACCATCTTGGAGGAGGTGTGGGGATATGAGTTCCCAACCTCCGGTAATGCGCTCGAGGTCTATGTTGGGTATCTGCGCAAAAAGACCGAGGAAGAGGGCGAGGATCGACTCATCCATACTGTGCGCGGAGTGGGGTATGTCCTGCGGGAGACCGCTGCATGATTTTTACACAGCGAACCGGGGAAGAAGCTGAGGGCAGCGGTGTCCATGAGCTAACTGCTGATTCCGGCCCTGCTGGTTCGAACACGTCGGCTCAAAGCGAAGACTCAGAAAAGGAGTCTTCGCTTTCGCCGGCGCGAATACTCTCGCGCTTCTCTCTCAAGCTGCGGCTTTCCCTCATAACCGGCATCGTGGTGGCTCTCTCGGTGGCGCTGATGGCCTCTGCGCTCTATTTCCTCATATCTGCATCTCTCATGTCCTTCGGAGATTCCGGTCTGGAGAAGCGCGCGGATGTGATGCTGGAGAGGACCAAGGATCCGGAGTTTGTTGATAACTTAAGCGACGAGTTCGCTAAGTTTCGGGACTACACGGCCAACACACGGATTTCCTATATACCCCCGGGGCAGCAGACGAGCTTGGGCGACGATATTCCTGTCCACGGAGCTTTCGAGCGCGGTAGCGATGGGCTAGACACTGTGGCTTTCTCAGAACACGGTGAGAGGATAGTGGCCAAGCGGGATAGTTCTGGGGCTACCGTGGTCATTGCTCGAGACATGGAAAGAATTAACTACCTTGTCTATGTCATCGGCCCAATTCTGATAGTTGTAGTTGTGCTGGGGATCCTTGTGGCTATGGTGGCAGGTGCAGTGGTGGCGCGGGCAGGTATGCAGCCTATTGCTCGCTTGCGCCAGGCCGCAGATTATGTGACGAGGACGAATGATCTGCGTCCTATCGAGGTTGTGGGAAAAGACGAGCTCGCTCAGCTAACAGTGTCTTTCAACCGCATGCTCCAGTCGCTGGAGAAAGCCCGGCTCAAGCAGCGTCAGTTCGTGGCGGATGCAGGGCATGAGCTCAAGACTCCGCTGACATCTATGCGCACCAATATCGAGTTGCTCATGATGATGGAGAAGGATCGAAGCCGTGCGCCCATCAGCAGACAAGAGCGCGAGGACCTTGAGTCTGATGTCATGTCTCAAATGTCGGAGCTGTCCAACCTCATCGGTGATTTGGTGGATCTCACGCGTGAAGATGCAGTGGCGGGGAGTATGGGGACCGTCGAGCTGCACGAGATATTGGAGACTTCCCTGGAGCGCGTTCGACGTCGGCGTCCCGACGTGGAATTTCAGGCTGATATTGAGCCGTGGAACATGGATGGGGATCCTCTTGCGTTGGGGCGGGCTACCCTCAATCTTTTCGACAATGCGGCCAAATGGTCTCCTGCGCAGGGCACAGTGTACGTCTCCTTGAATCAAGTTTCGGAGAATCGTGCTCTACTGCGTGTTGATGATTCCGGGCCGGGCATCGACCCCGAAGAAAGGGAGAAGGTCTTTGAGCGCTTTTATCGAGCTGCTGCAGCACGCTCTATGCCCGGCTCTGGCATCGGTCTAGCTATAGTGAAGGCCGTTGTTGAGCGGCACCACGGCAGCATTGAGATTTCTTCCTCGGCGGATGGTGGTGCTCGGATGGATGTTTTATTGCCCGGAAAACCCGGCGTGATCGGGCAGTGCCCAGAAGAGGGAGCACAGGGTACCGCGGGTGCGGAGGAGACGGGGGCAGCGGAGCCTGCTCCGACGACTTCGCCACGGGCGCGCGCCTTTGTCAAACGTTGGTTCGATAGGCTCTAGTGCTTTAATCTGGGGATCGCGCACTAGACGTGGTGAGCGCATACAGGAAGCTCTCAGTTACTCGTAGCCGCTTGGCAGACTAGCTCCAGACGCGGATAAGCGAACTCGGGCACACTAATCCACATGAATATGAGGAACCCAAACATGAATGAGCCGAATCGTCCCCAGGACCCCTCGCACGATGACTCGCTTTCCCAATCTCAGGGATGGAACCGTCCGCGTGATGATGGCGCGGCAAATGGCGCCTCCGGCGCATACGGATCTGGCACTCAGGGCTCGGCGCATACAGCAGGCTTTCCGTCTAGTCAGTTTGGGCAGCCCTACAACAATGCGGGCGCCTATAATTCGGCGCAGCAAGGCCAATCGGCCCCTAACGGGCAACCGCAGTGGCAGGTGCCTTTCGGTTCGGAGCCAGGTCCTGAGGGAGCAGCCCCAACCGCGGTGGCGGCGTCAACTAAGAACAAGCGGCAAGTTAGTCTCCCCGCAGCCTTGGCGCTGTCCTTAGTGGCAGCGGTCGCCGCAGGAACCATAACCGGCATCGCGGTAGGCGGCAACTCCAACGATGACAGGGCAACCGTCAACGAGGTCCTCAACAACCAACCGGTGAACAACAGCACCGGCGAAGCCCCAGCCGAGGGCTCTGTCGAGGCAGTTGCAGCCAAGGCTTTGCCTTCCGTCGTATCGATCGAGGCGGTTACACAAACCGCAGCTTCGGAGGGCTCCGGCTCGATTATTTCCCCGGACGGTTATGTCTTGACCAATCACCACGTCGTCTCCGGAACCGATAGGGGCGGTCGTTTACAGGTGTCCATGAATGACGGTTCCAAGCATTCGGCTACTTTCGTCGCCTCGGACGCCAATACTGACGTGGCTATCATCAAGATTGACGGAGTCTCCAACCTACCTTTCTTGGAGTTTGGAAACTCGGATGCCGTCGCCGTCGGACAGCAAGTGGTGGCCGTTGGTTCTCCGCTTGGACTTAATGCCACAGTGACTTCCGGCATCGTCTCGGCCAAGAACCGGCCGGTGCGTGCATCTCAAGAGGCAGGCGAGTCCTCGCTTATCGACGCAATTCAGACCGACGCGGCAGTCAACCCCGGTAACTCCGGTGGACCTTTGGTTGATATGAACGGAAATCTCGTCGGCATGAACTCGATGATCGCCTCGTTGTCGAACTCGGCTGGGTCTGAGGCCGGATCCATCGGTTTGGGATTTGCCATTCCCTCTAACTTTGCCAAGCGCATGGCCGATCAGCTCATCAACAACGGTTCGGTCAAGCACCCCACGCTAGGAGTAAAGGTCGATGCCCGCAGTAGCGGGAACGGCGCCCAAATCGTGGAAGTAGAGCCGGGCGGCCCAGCCGACAAGGCCGGGCTAAAAGCCGGGGACGTGGTCACTAGAGTCAATGACCGCCTTATCGAGAACTCGGATGCGCTCATTGCGGCCGCACGATCCCAGGACTTTGGGGCAACGGTGACCCTTGAAGTCACGAGTGAGGGGAACCCAGATCCGCGAAAGGTAGAGGTAACGCTATCCAACGAGTAAGTTACTGATACAACACGGTACTTCACCTGAAACGCTTTTAACGCCACTAACGTTTTGTCTGCCCTCCAAAGGAGCACCATGCCCGAACAGTTCGAATCCGCCGCTGTCCTCGCACAGCACGAATCCCCTGAAGTATTTAGAGACATCGCAGAGCCCGATGATGCTTTCCTTATCGCCAGCGAAAAGGAACAGGCTTTACAAGCCCCGCGGCGAGCACTCGTTGTCATCGTTACTGATCATCCTGATGAGGCTGCTCAAGATACTTCACTCTTAGCCAGCGAGCTTCTCGTAGAGGCCGGCTTCCAGGTTGACGGCGCGGTTATCGTTCGCTCCAAAAAGTCTAAAATCCGCCAGGCCATAGAGACTGCAGTCGTCGGCGGGGTTGACTTGGTATTGAGCATCGGTGGCACGGGGGTCGGTCCTCGTGACAAGGTCCCGGAGGCCACTCGTTCTGTATTAGACCAAATGGTTCCTGGCATTGCCCAAGCGTTGCGATCTTCTGGTCAAGCTTGCGGTGCTGTGGACGCGTGTACCTCGCGTGGCATCTCCGGGGTTTCGGGATCCACCGTGGTGGTCAATCTCGCTTCCTCTCGCGCAGCCGTCCGAGATGGAATGGCCACTCTTTCTCCGCTGGTTCACCACCTGGTGGACCAGTTGCAGATGTCGAGCTTCGAGTAATCGGGCACCAGGGGACGGGAAGCAGGCAATTGGGAAATCTACAGCACCGTAGGCGGCGCGTTTTCCGTCGTTCGGATGCACCTGACTATGACCGAAGCGCTGACAGCCCCCGCGAGAGACCAGCGGGTGCTGTCAGTTCAGACGCACAACGCAGCGCTCCGGTCGATGATGAGCAGGCTCTGGATGCAGGTGAGCTCCGTGGAGAGGAGTTCTACAGAGAGCAGATGCCTCCACATCATGGGTCTTAAATAGCAGAAGCGAAAAGGTCCCTGCTTCTCCCCAATACAGAAAAGGGAAGAGACAGGGACCTGAGTGCGTCCTGCGGCCTAGTGGTTATTTTAACCCCAGGTTATCGGCATTAAGCTTGGTGGCGACCGCCATCGGTGGGCTGGGAAGAACCGGTGTCCTTGACGTCAGCGGTAGCGGTGGGAACAGCAGACTCATTAACCTGTGGTGCGGAGACCTTGGACTGAGCTTCGATGAGGTCACGGATCTGGGCAAGAAGCTCTTCGGTGGTCGGAGCAGAAACGGTGGGGTCGATGCCTTGGCGGCGCTTAGCGGCGTCATTGATCTTGTTGATCGGCATGACGATGAGGAAGTAGACCACGGCTGCCACGATGAGGAAGTTGATGGCTGCGGTGATTACTGCGCCGAAATCAATCAACGTCGAAGGGTTGTCCTTGATGATGCGGAAACCGAGCCCCTGCACCTCTGCGGAACCGAAAGAATTGATCAGCGGCTGAATGAGAGAATTGGTCACAGCCGTGACAATGGCGGTAAACGCGCTGCCGATGATGACCGCGACCGCGAGTTCGATGACGTTACCGCGGAGAATGAAATCCTTAAATCCCTTAAGCATGGGGTGTGTCCTTTCGCAAAATTTTCCCCGACACGGCAATATCCAGACGCGAAGATCTGGCCATTGCGGCGGGGCGATACCTTTTCGACCCTAGTCGAAATTCCGCTGCTCATTCAATAAAAGCGCGGCGGGTGGTCTATCGCGACTAAGAGAATTGCGGAGCCTGTGCACGGGAACCGACGATGACCACGGTCAGCGGCTGGCTCAATGACGCAGCCGCGACAGCCTCAGCCCCGCGTTGTGGAAGGGCAAGCAAGACCGAGGTAGGCTTTTCGCCTTCCTTGCCACCGCCGGCTGTTATGACGCGCCCACCTGCAGCGATGACTGCTGCCCGTGGCTCATCGAGTTCGGGCTTGTCGACGGCGCTGACCACGTTGACCTCGTCTCCATGGTGGAGGTGGGGAATAAGGTCTGGCTCAGCAAGCTTAAGAGGCACCATGTGGGCATTGGGGGTGATTTCACTTTCTGTGGACTCGCTCACCAGACTCGCTGCGAGGTGCTCATCAAGTATGCGTGCGGCGCTAAGTATCTCCCCGCGGCCTGCGGCTGCAACGACAACTCGTCCCTCAAAGTCTGCTGGCGCACCGTGTAGCGCGGATTCAGGAATGGCCTGCGCAGGCAGGCGCGCAGTTTTTAGATCTCCGGGGCCGATGCGCTTTCCAGCGGGAACATCAGCGGCGAATACGAGGGCTGAGGGTTGCTCCTTAAGAGTTCCCGCGTAGCTAACTCCCGCGGCAACGACGAGGAGTGCGGCGACTAGACGTCGCACGAGGAGCAGCCTGTGGTGTCCCGGGGTGGTGAGGGTACGCAAGAAAGAGCGCAGATGGCGGTTGTTCATGGGGAATTGGACTGAAAGGAACTAGGCACGGTTCCCACGCCGAAGTACAGTAGGTATTTGAGGAAGCGTAGTAGTTACTAGAGCAGAAGGTACTAGACCTGAGAACCAGGTACTGCGGGGAGCAAGGCGTTTTCTGTGAGAATGTACTCCACTGGTACGTCATGTTTCTGGGCGGGAACGTCGCTGCGTATCTCGTGGGAGTAGACCACGCCGACTACGGTGGCGGTGCCCGCTGGAAGTTGAGCCAAAGCGCGGTCATAATATCCAGCGCCTTTGCCTAGGCGAAAGCCTGCAGGATGCACTGCGAGGGCGGGGGCGAAGATATAGTCGCAGGAGGCGAGGATCGAGCTATCCTCCCTGTGCCCCGCTGGCTCGGAAATTCCGAGGCGGCCCAGGGTGGTTTCTTCAGGCCCGCGGTATATCGACCAGGCTAGCGCGCCATCAGCCAAAGAGATGGGCAGGTAGACGGTATCGCAGAGAGAGGAAAGGACGGTGATAAAGCCCGGGCCGCCCGGCTCGCTGGGGAGAGGGTTATAAGCGGCCACTGTCATTCCAGGTTTGAGCAAGTGCTCTACTTGGGAAACCAGTGCCGCGTTGAGGCTTGCACGCTGATCCTCAGGCAATGCGCGTCGAGCTTCGACAAGCTCGGTGCGAAGTGCAGACTTCGCGGAGACTTCTGCTTCCATGTCTCTAAACAATACAGTGCCTAAAAAGTACACTGAGGCGGAGTGCTACGCGGGAGACTGAGGGGCGGGCCTGTAAACTGGACAACATGTCTAAAGAACGAGAGGGTTCCTCCCTAGGAATCAAAACGGTCGTCGTCCCCGCCGCAGGTATGGGCACCCGCTTTCTCCCCGCCACTAAAACCGTACCCAAAGAGCTTCTTCCGGTGGTTGATACGCCTGGTATCGAGCTGATTGCGGAGGAGGCAGCTTCGGTAGGAGCCACGCGCTTGGCGGTTATCACAGCTCCCAAAAAACAAGAGGTGATGAGGCACTTCGACGAGTTCCCCGAGCTGGTGGAGACCTTGTCGGCGCGAGGTAAAGATGAGCAAGTAGCGAAAGTTGTGCGGGCATCGCAGCTCATCCATCCTGTTTCCATAGAGCAAAAGAAGCCTTTAGGACTTGGCCAGGCTGTAGGTCTAGCGGAGGGGGTTCTTGATGAGGATGAGGATTTCTTCGCCGTCATGTTGCCGGATGATATTGTCCTGCCTGCTACCGCGATGGAAAAAATGGCCAATGTCCGCGCCGAGTGCGGTGGATCGGTTTTGTGCGCCTTCGAGGTTCCGCGGGAACAGACCTACAACTACGGTGTATTTGACGTTGAGGACACCGAGAACCCTGATGTTAAGAAAGTTGTCGGCATGGTGGAAAAGCCGGATCCGGAGGATGCGCCCTCGAATCTGGTGGCTACAGGCCGGTATCTCCTAGACCGCAAGATCTTCGATGCGCTGCGCCGCATTAAGCCAGGCAAAGGCGGGGAGCTGCAGTTGACGGATGCTATCGAGTTGCTCATTCAGGAGGGCGAGCCGGTGCACGTTGTGGTGCATGAGGGCAAGCGCCATGATCTGGGTAACCCGGGCGGTTATATCCCGGCTAACGTTGATTTTGGACTTCGGGACCCCAAGTACGGTCCTGCGCTTTATCAGTCGATCAAGAAGATCTTGTCCGAATACGAGGCAGAGCAAGGCATCCAGCAGTAGCTGGTGAAAGGCGGCGTTGAATGCGTTCAGTAGATGATCAGCTAGCCCTAGTGAGTGATGCAGCGGTCACCCCCGAACCGGTGCGAATCGCCATCGCCAACGCTTTGGGCCTCATGTGCGCAGAAGACGTGCAGGCACATGAGCCGCTGCCAGGCTTTCCGCAGGCTGCAATCGACGGCTATGCGGTGCGTGCGGTCGATATCGGTGGTGAAAGAGGTCTGCGGGTTCGTCACAGTGAAATAAGCGCCGCGGAAGAAGAATCCGCATCGCAAGATGCACAGCAGCCTGAGGTCGAGCGTTCGCTTCCCGTCGTGGGCGAAGTCCCTGCCGGCTCCCGTCAGCCACTGCGCCTCCAGCCCAAGCAGGCTGTGCGCGTCTATACCGGTGCGCCGCTTCCCACGCTTGCCGATGCCGTTTTGCCATTGGAATGGACAGACCGAGGACGCAAACGCGTCACCTCGCATCGCCCCGTTCACTCCGGCGACTTTGTACGCAGGGTGGGTGATGACATCCAGCCCGGTGATGTCGCAGTTTCTGCAGGCAGCGTCTTAGGGCCGGCGCAGATTGGGCTGCTTGCCGCTGTGGGACGCAGCAAGGTGCTTGTCTATCCGCGTCCGCGCGTGACCATCGTGTCCTTTGGGCGCGAGTTGGTCGATATCGATCGCGAGCCCGGATTGGGGCAGGTATTTGATGTCAACTCCTATGCTTTAGCTGCGGCGGCCAAAGAAGCCGGAGCAGATGTGCATCGCGTCGGCATCGCCGAAGGCGAGCCGCGTCGAATCCGCGAGACCTTGGAAACTTATATCGCTAGGAGCGAGATTCTCGTAGTCAGTGGCGCGGTGGGCGGCGCAGGTTCTCAGGCGGTGCGTGAGGTGCTTGCCGAGCTAGGGGAGATCGATACTTCACGGGTGGCTATGCATCCTGGCTCAGTGCAGGGCTTCGGGCTTTTGGGGGAGGACCGGATTCCGGCTTTCCTGCTGCCTTCTAATCCAGTATCGGCTCTGGTCATCTTTGAGATTTTCGTGCGACCAGCGATCCGCTTGGCACTGGGTAAGCGCAACGCCAATCGTCGCGTCGTACGCGCGCGGGCTCTCAACCATATTGATTCCCGCCCCGGTCGCCGCGGTTTCATTCGCGCCCGGTTGATGAGGGATGCCGAAACCGCTGATTATCTTGTGGAGGGCTTGGGGGGTTCCTCCGGAGCCCCAGCACACCTTTTGGCCGGATTGGCGGAGGCCAATGCGATGATTCGGGTGCCTGAAGATGTCTCGGAGGTTCGGCCTGGTGACGTCGTTGACGTGATTTTCCTGAGTCAACGTAGCTGATGTTCGATCCTTTTGGAACCGCAGCTGGCCGTTTTGCCGAGCCAGCTCAGGGGTGGCCGCATCCGATTCACCCCGGCTGGCCGGAATCTACTCCCTCGGTGCTCCTCCCGCCTTCGGAGGCACTTGCAGAGGGTGGCGAGGTACGCCTGCGGCCACTGTTGCGCAAAGACGGGGCCGATTGGCGCCAACAGCGAATCGCCGATGAGGAGTTTCTGCGACCTGTAGAGCCAACCATGCCCACGACGTG
The DNA here is from genome assembly GCF_002390965.1 of Corynebacterium sp. UBA4397. Lineage (NCBI taxonomy): Bacteria > Bacillati > Actinomycetota > Actinomycetes > Mycobacteriales > Corynebacteriaceae > Corynebacterium > Corynebacterium sp. UBA4397. Next base: position 9,134 of record NZ_DGRD01000018.1, on the reverse strand, counting down.
GCGTGATTCCCATAATCAGCAGGCGTGGTGGAGCCATCTAACACAACTTCGTTCGGCGGCTCGAGAGGGAATAGTGGTTCCCTGCGTCATTGAGCTGGACGGAAGATTTGTGGGCCAGCTGACACTGGGCAATATTCAACACGGAGGCATCGCCGAGTGCTGGATAGGTTATTGGGTATATTCGCAGGTACATAAGGCAGGAGTTGCCACCGCAGCGTGTGGGCTGGGCGTTGATCACGCTTTCTCGCGGATGGGGCTGCATCGCGTTACTGCCACCTTCATGCCGGAGAATCCAGGATCCCGCAAAGTGCTAGTAGCTAATGGTTTCAGGCACGAGGGTTATCTTAGGCGTGCGCTGCATATCAACGGCGCGTGGAGAGATCATCAGCTCATGGCGATAGTCCGCGACGACTATCGCAGCACTGCCGTGGAGCGCCTGCGAGAGCAAGGCTGTATCCGCTAAACAGGGATCCCCACCAGTCACAGTTTTCACTCCCGTAACACTTTTGGCGGCTGGCCGGTTTGCCTTCTCTAGGTATCGAATCACCCCGGATACTGTGGGACGAGCATTACTAAAAATTACTAAACCCAGTATCCGTCTACGGGAAGGTGCGTCGCGCTCGTGTCCACTGCAGTACCCATCATTCTCATTATCGTGGTGTGGCTTTTCGTGCTCGCACCGTGGATCCTCAATTCGCAGCGCCCCATGGGCCGTACTGGTGAGGCTTTCGAGGAGACCCGTGTCCTTTTTGAGGGCGATTCAGGCAAGGCGCCACGCCGCCGCCGACCGCGTCTCTCCTTGAAAGATTTGCGCCGTCGAGGCACCTCCGAAACCGAAGATGACTACGAACTAGTGTCCCCTGCAGACGTTGAGCTCGGTCGCGGTGAGGACTCGCCTCGTGCTGACTCTGCTGGGACTACCGCTGTGCCCGAAACGGTAGAGGGTGAGGTCATCGAAGAAGATGACATTCTCCTGATTGATGATGAATTGCCGTTGGAGCAGTCGGAGGAAGGCGCAGATTCGGGCTCAGGATCGGGCGTGGACGAGGCTTCGGATGCTGAGGATGTGGCCGAGGCGGAGTTGATTTCTGACGCTCCCAGCGCGACTTCGTCAAGCGCAGCTTCCGCTGACTCCGACGAGCCTGATGCGCCCGGCAAAGTGGCGCCGAAGCTGGCCGAGGATGCTTATGACATGGACGAGACCTTTACCTCTCCGGCAGATCTGATGTACCCGGGTGCAGTAGATAGCCCAGAAGCATCTGCTGTGGAATCCTCCCGTGATAATGAGGGCCACGAGGACGAGGCGGGGGAGGACGCGGACGTCGAGGGCGAAGACCTAGCTGCTGAGGACACCGGACTGTCTGCTGAGGAATTGGAATTTGCACAACGCCGGCTCGGACGCGGAGGATGGGATCCTGTGGCTGCGGAGAAGGCCTCGGCAGATAGGTTTCAGCGCCGTCAGCGCACCTTAATAGGATTGGCCGTTGCAGCCGTAGCAGCAGTGGCGCTAGGCATCATCGTCGGCGGTCCGGCATGGTGGCCGGCAGCCGTGGTCGCCGTTGTAGCAGGCATCTACCTCGTTGCGTTGCGCAACCAAGTGCGTCACGAACAGGATCTCTTGCGGCGCCGCGTGCGCCACCTGCGCCGCGCACGTTGGGGCGTGCGCAACGCGGAGGATGAGGCTTTGGCCATTCCCCGCAACCTGCGGCGTCCTGGCGCAGTGGTGCTCGAAAGCGATGACGATTCACCCGACTTTGATTACCTGCCAGTGCGCTATAGCGACGATGAGTTTGGTGGACACGACACTGCGCGCAGGCGTGCGCCGCGCCGCGACGACCTCGCTGTCCGTCGCGTGGGCTAGCCTTCCCAGACTCCTGAGCTGCCACGGCGATGGGAACCTACGAGATGGGCATCGACCATGCCGATTGCCTCCATGAGCGCGTAGCACGTGGTGGGGCCGACGAAGGTAAAACCCTCATGTTTGAGGGCCTTGGCTAGGGCCTCGGACTCTGGGGAGCGGGTAGGGATATCTTCTATGTACTTGGGGTGGATATTGTGCTCCGGTAGATAAGACCAGATGAGCTGGTTTAATCCACCCTTCTCCCGCAGACTGACGGTGGCCTGTGCGTTGCGAATCGCGGCTCGGATCTTGCGTTCGTTGCGAATAATGGCTGGGTTAGCCAAAAGCTCTGCCACTTCGGATTCGCCATAGTGGGAGAGCTTATCGGCGTCAAAGAAAGCCATGGCCGCGCGGAATGCAGGGCGCTTGTGCAAAACGGTGGACCACGAGAGTCCGGCCTGGAAACCTTCTAAGACAAGCCTCTCGAGCAGTCCCGACTCCGTGTGAATGGGCATTCCCCATTCGGTGTCGTAATACTCCTTGAGTGCAGCAGAAGTAACTGCCCAAGGCGGGCGTCCCTTTCCTTCGTCATCGAAGACGAGTCCCGTGCGCGTGCTGGGAGCGTTTTCTTTCTTGGTCGCGGGTGTATCGGAATCAGACATTCTTCTCGGCTTTCTTGGTGCATTGGTTGGGTTCGGCGTAAATGAGCTTGAGATATTGGACTGGAGCACGGGAAAAGTGGTTCCAGTGCTGCTCTTTTAGGTGCGGTTACCCTAGGAGCGTTGCGCCTCTAAGCCGAGAAGAAATGTCTTGGCTGCGCTTCCGCCACGGTAGTTTCCCAGCGTGCCATCGCTGCGGATGATGCGGTGGCACGGGACGACGATGGGAAGGGGGTTTCTCGCGCAGGCGGAGCCCGCGGCACGGGTGGCGCGCGGATTTCCGGCAAGCCCTGCCAGCTGCGAGTAGGTCAGGCGCTGGCCAAAGCCCACGCGGGTTAGTTCTTCGCGGACGCGGGCCTGGAAACCGGAGCTTTCCTCTGGGGCAAGGGCAAGATCGAAGCTCGTGCGCTGTCCGGCGAAGTACTCGCGGAGCTGTTGCACGCAGGCGTCGACGGCCGTAGAGCTTTGCAGTGCGGGAGGAGTGACTGGCGAGTCCGGCAAGTCTGGGAAGTCCGGGAGAGCTTCGTGGGGAAAGAGAATCCGGGATACCGCATTGTCCGTTCCAACGATGCGCAGGGTCCCCAGGGGAGTGTCGCAGAAGGCTAGGGTCCTGCCGTGGAGAAGAGACATGTGCTCGGTCCTTTCGGAGAAATACTGCCAACCAGGGTAGTCTATTATCCCATGGATAAACCCGCCGTTCGTGATGCTGCGCTGCTGGTCTTCCGCGCGGTTCTGGGCATTATTTTCGTCGCGCACGGCGTCGATAAGATGTTCATGACCGGCATGGATGAGACCATCGGTCAGTTCTCCGCTTGGGGGGTTCCGCAGCCGCAGATTTCCGCTTATCTTGCGGCCATCGGGGAGATGATTGGCGGAGCTTTCCTCGTCATCGGTTTGCTCACTACGCTGGTTGCAGGCGCACTGGCTCTGCTGGCGGCGTGCGCGCTGTACTTCGTGCATCTCGGCAATGGGCTTTTTGCCACGGATTCTGGGATTGAATATCCAGCTGTGCTTGTGGTCTCGCTGTTGATGGTCGTGGTCTTTGGGGCCGGTAGGGCCAGCCTGGATGGGGTGTTGAGCCGTGCTAACTCATGAGGAAGTGCAGGCGGCTATTTCTGCACGCCTTGACGGGGAACCACATGGGCTCGAGGATGATGTGGTCGACGCACACCTAGAAAGCTGCGCCCAGTGCCGCGCCTTCCGCGATGAGGCTGCGGCTTTGTCGCGTTCGCTGGCTTTTGGCGAGCCAGCTGGGGCGGGCATGGCGCCGCCACAGGATCTTTCGGATATCATCTTGGCCGGCGTGGAACCGCAGTGGCGCAAGACAGCGGGAGCCCGCCAAGCCGGTCGCACCCTCTCGCGGGCCGCTATTGCCGTGACGGGCGCGATATTTGCGGTGTGGGCGGTCGTCCTCATCATCACCGCCTCTGGGCTAGAACCCACCAACGCTGATGGCAGCGTCCTTGATCCGGGAGCCGATCCCGTGCGCGCAGCCCTGTTGATGGAGGGCGCGGCAACACGCTTCGGGCTCGCCTCTGGGCTTATTTTCGCAGCGTGGCGTCCGCGCTTCGCCGCAGGCCTGTTCCCCGTGGCCTGCACGATGTTTCTCTTCCTCTTCGGGTTTGCCATGCGTGACATCGTGTGGGGAACCATCGAGGTCACCCAGGTCTACTTCCTCCTTGCAACAGGCATCGCTGCAGCGTGCCTGGGCTGGGGCTGGTCCGCGGATCGCGGCTATGCTTTGCAGTCGGCGCTGCGCAGTTTAGGTTCTGGCCCGCGCAACGAGCTGTACTAAAGCCGCGCTTGTAGCTTCGCAGTGAGGTGCACAGGCAGAGACAGTAGAGACGGCCGGGGATGGACGTGGAGGGCTGGGGGAGAGGGGACTTCGCCAAGCGCTAGCTCCAGCTGGGCAACCACATCATTGATTGATACCAACCCTCGGGAATGATGAAGCCATAAAACAGCGGCGAGAAATAGAAGAACATGGCAACCACGGTGGCGAGGTAACAAATGGTCATGAAGGTTCCGCTTCTCATCTGGCCGCCGGCTAAGGCGCTCAACCACCTCCAACGAAGAAGCCTGCCGCGATTAATCATTTGCCCCAACGCCAGAGCGATGAGGACGATGACAAAGGGGATGAAGGCGGCGGCATAGAAGAAGTACATTTGCCGATCGAAGGCGGCCAGCCAGGGCAAGAATCCGGCGGCGAAGCCAACCAAGGGAATAAGGAAAGAACGATTGCGGCGCACGATGAGTGCCCACAGTCCCCACAAGACGGCCGGGACGACGCACCACCAGATGGCGGGAGTGCCGAAGAGATAGAGCATCCGGCGGCAGTGACCCTCACCACACTCGATGTCCGTCGAGGAGTAGTAGAGGATGGGACGCGCCGCGACGAGCCAGGCCCAGGGCTTAGAATCCCACGGGTGATGGTGGCCGCCTGAGGAAGTGAGAGAGGCGTGAAACTCGAGGACCGAGCCGTGGTAATACAGCCACCCAGCGATCGGCTCTGGCAGCAGTTTTAGGGGGGAGAGCGCGCTGATGGTGCCATCGACCTTGGCGTGGCGGTAGACGGAGGTTTCCGAGGCAAACCAGGCACGCCACGTCCACACGTATAGAAGTAGGGGAACGAGTACTAAGGAGGCCAATGCGGCCGGGGTATCGCGAACGAGAGTGCCAGCAGCGTAGCGGCGGACGCCATAGCGCCTGCGCAGCGCGAGATCCGAGAAGACGCTGAGTAGCCCGAAGAAAAAGATGTAGTACAGCCCGGACCACTTCACCCCAAGGCTGAGGCCGAGAAAGACTCCCGCGCTAAAGCGCCACCACCGAAAGCCAAACCGCGGGCCGAAGTTCGAGGCCCCGAGGTTTCCATTGCGCCAGGCGTTGTGAAGGCGCATCCGCAGCGCATTGTTATCACGTGCGAGCGCCCACGCCGCGGCGACGACGAAGAAGACTTGAAAGATATCGAGCATCCCAAACTTGGAGGATACGAGAAGCACGCCGTCACAAACCCCGATGAGGCCGGCAAGGAAGGCGACCTGCCAGGAGTTGCTGATTTGGCGGGCCAGGGCCATCATCGTGATGATGGTCGCGGTGCCGAAAGCTGCCGCCATAAAACGCCAGCCCAGCGGGGTATAACCGAAGACCATTTCCGAGAGCGCCATGATCTGTTTCGCCAGCGGGGGGTGGACCACCAGCCCGTACCCGGGATTGGATTCTATGCCGCCGATAAACAGGTTGTCCCAGCTTCGAACCATGTCCCAGGCCTGGGGGACATAGTGCTTCTCGTCGAAAATAGGGGTGCCGCCGGATACCGGGGTATTAAGACCAAGGAAGCGGGTCAGTAATGCGAGCACCGCGATTGCTGCGGTGCTTATCCAATCCGCGCGACGCCAAGAATATGCCACCGGGGCCGGTGGCTCTACGCGTCCGCGCACGCCATGTGTGGCTGGGGTAGGGGCGGTAGCAGTAGTCACGCCCACGAGTTTAGGCCACAGCCTTATGCGGCGGGCTATCGGTAGCGGCCCGGGATGTGGAATGCTTTGGGGCATGAGTTTCAATTTTCAGCTCGATCCCCTGCCGCGCGGCGTGGTGTTGGCGGCCACTCCTTTGGGCAACGTGGGAGACGCGTCCGCAAGGCTCATTCAGGCGCTGGGGCAGGCGGACGTCGTTGCCGCTGAAGACACCCGGCGGGCGCGCAACCTGGCGCAGGCTCTGGGGGTGGAGATTCGCGGCAAGGTGGTCTCCAATTTTGACCACAACGAGGCCGCTCGAGCAGCAAGCCTCATCGAGTCTGCGCGGACCGGCACGGTGCTCGTGGTCACCGACGCGGGTATGCCTATTGTCTCTGATCCCGGGCTCAGTCTCGTCAAGGCGGCGAGGGAGGCGGGCGTCGCAGTCACCTGCCTGCCTGGGCCTTCAGCCGTTACTACCGCGTTGGCGCTATCCGGGCTGGGCGTCGGACATTTCCTTTTCGATGCTTTTGCTCCCCGCAAGGCCGGTGCCCGCGCGGCCTGGCTAGAGAGCCTGCGCACGCAGGAGCGCGCGATTGTGTTCTTCGAATCGCCCCATCGCATCGCTGAGACGCTTGATGAAGCCGCTAAGATCCTCGGCGGCCAACGTCAAGCCGCCGTGTGCCGTGAGCTGACCAAGACGCACGAGGAAGTAAAACGGGGCAGCCTTGCAGAGCTCGCCCAATGGGCGAAGGAAGGCGTGCGCGGGGAAGTTACCGTAGTCATCGAGGGTGGCGATGCCGCGTCTTTCTCCTTGGAGGAACTCGTTGACAAGGCCGAGAGGCTCAGCGCCGCGGGAATGCGCCTCAAAGTTGCCTGCAAGGAAGCAGCCGCAGGCACTGGTGCCTCCAATCGTGAGCTTTATGATGCGGTGCTTGCTGCAAGGCGCGAGGCTTAGCTGAATCGTTATAGTTGCACACGGCGCTTTTCTCGCCGTGTGTGCTGGCATGCGGTTTATAGAGCTTTTAGCGCGAAAAGTGCTTAAAGGTAGCACCGTGATTTCTTGAAGCTGTGGACCTTTTGAAGGTTTCCAGCTTGATATATGTGCGAATGAGCACCAGTGTGGAGGGTATGTCTAAATCCGAACTCTCCGGCGCATCGGCGCCACAAGGAAAGGATCTGAGTGATCCACACGATCCCGAAGTGCTAGAGAACAAGCCTGAAGATCAGAAGTACGAAACCGTCGACGATGTCTTGGAAGGACAATCGGCAACAGAGCAATTGGCCTCAATGCTCGAGCCGGGCTTTGATCCCCAAGCACTTTCCTCCGACGAGAAGATCGACCTCGCGGCTGAATCCGAGGATGCCTCCATCGACTGGACCATCGTTTCCATCACGGGGTTGCTCGTCGCCGCCGTTGTGGTCTGGGGATTGAGTTTTCCTGATAGCTTTTCCCAGGTATCCCAAAAAGCACTTGACTTCGTCGTGACCGATTTTGGCTGGGCATTCGTGCTCTTCAGCACGGTATTCGTGGTTTTTGTCATCGCGGTGGCTGCGTCTAAGTTTGGCACCATCAAGCTCGGAGCGATTGATGAGGAGCCCGAATTTGCCACCGGGTCCTGGATAGCCATGATGTTCGCCGCCGGCATGGGCATTGGCCTCATGTTCTACGGCGCCTCAGAGCCGCTGGACTTCTATCGCAACGGGGTACCGGGCCACGAGCCGCATGAGGTCGGAACCTCCATGGCCACGGCCATGTTCCACTGGACACTGCACCCGTGGGCCATCTATGCGGTGGTGGGGTTGGCCATTGCCTACTCGACCTTCAGAATCGGGCGCAAGCAGTTGCTGTCCTCGGCCTTTACCCCTCTCTTTGGGGAGCGCGCCGTCAATGGCCCGGTGGGTAAGTTCATCGACATCCTCTCGATCTTCGCCACCGTTTTCGGTACCGCCTGTTCCTTGGGCTTGGGCGCGCTGCAGATTCAGGCCGGCCTGCAGGCCTCGGGCTTGATATCTAGCCCATCTGACTTTGTCGTCGTGGGAATCGTTCTCGTACTTACCCTGGCTTTCATCTTGTCTGCTATATCCGGGGTAGGACGCGGTATTCAGTACCTTTCTAATGCCAACATGGTTATGGCCGCAGTGCTGGCCATCTTCGTGTTCATCCTGGGCCCCACGATCTCTATCCTCAACCTCGTTCCAGGCTCCGTTGGCAATTATCTCAGTTCCTTCACCGAGATGATCGCCCGTACCGCCGAGTCGAACAACGGGGAGGCAGGCGAGTGGCTGTCTAGCTACACCTTGTTCTATTGGGCATGGTGGATCTCTTGGTCTCCTTTCGTCGGCATGTTCTTGGCCCGTATTTCGCGCGGGCGCTCGATCCGCGAGTTCTGCATCGGTGTACTTCTTGTCCCTGCGGGAGTCTCGACCCTCTGGTTTGCCATCTTTGGCGGTACAGCCATCCACTTGGAGCAAAAGGGTGAGTCCATCGCTGGCGAATCCACCGAAGAAGAGCTGTTTAATCTTCTTCACGCGCTGCCGCTGGGCATGATAGCCGGCATCGTCGCTATGGTTATGCTGGCGACATTCTTTGTCACCTCGGCTGACTCCGCTTCCACGGTCATGGGATCGATGTCCCAAAACGGAAGGGCAGTCGCTGCGCCTTGGCTCTCTGCCACGTGGGGAGCGCTCACCGCAGCCGTGGGCCTTGTGCTTCTTTTGACCAACGAGGATGCGCTGAGCAACTTGCAAAACGTGACCATCGTGGCGGCCTCGCCCTTCCTCGTGGTCCTCATCTTGTTGATGTTCTCGCTAGTCAAGGATCTCCGCAATGACGTGATCTACCTCGAGTATCGCGAGGCGCAGGCATTCCAGCGGAAGTTGGCTCGGGAGCGCCGCATCCACCGCGAGTACCAGCGTGCGCACGCGCTCAAGCAGCGCCGGCAGCAACGTCACAAGTAGCAGACCAAAATTCTTACCTGATCGTGCGCCCTCAAGGGGGGCTTCGATAGGCTAGGGGTCATGAGTGAGTCAGTAGTAGTAAATGTTGCATGGCCCTATGCCAACGGCCCCCGCCACATTGGACACGTGGCGGGGTTTGGCGTTCCCTCGGATGTGTTCGCGCGCTACCAGCGAATGCGTGGTCGCAACGTGCTCATGGTCTCTGGTACTGACGAACACGGC